>JACZSB010000136.1 GCA_022574435.1 Fidelibacterota bacterium | reverse complement strand
ACCATATCCAGCCCCATCACCTTATTGAGCAGCAGGCCGCCGGCATAGAGGGTGACCGATATCTTGGTGAGCACATAGGCCACGATGGAGACCGAGGTGAGATACATCCGGCTGGCACGGTTATAGCGCCGCTCCAGGAACTCAGGCATGGTGAACACGCCCGATTTCAAGTAAAACGGCACAAACACCCATCCCAGAACTAAAACTATCAAGCAGGCTAACCATTCAAAATGGCCCACCGCCAGCCCGCCGCTGGCCCCCGAGCCGGCCAACCCGATAAAATGCTCGCTGGAAATGTTGGAGGCGAACAGCGAGGCGCCAATGGCGAACCAACCTACACTACGGCCCGCCAGAAAGTAATCTTCACTGGTGCCCCCCTTTCGTGAGGAGTAGAACCCGATACCGAGGACCGTGGCCAGATAGGCTACAATGATGATGAGACCTAAAGTACTAATTGCTACCTCCTCATTCTCCCTGCAGGGTGTTGGTTGACAAGTTATCTGCCCTGAAGTTTACGGCTCGCTAAGTTAAGATATCCGGGTCCTGTGCACACTAGTTGTCTAAAGGTCTCCAAATTGCGCGCGGAGCACTCATGTAAAATCGCCTCCGAGGCCGCACGGCACTGCGGCGCGGTACACGGTAGTAATACCATCGCCATATGGATAATTCGGGTGCAGCCTTAGCTCAAGGTTTGGGAATCCGCGCCAACGCGTATTGCACCGCCAGGTCCGTGAGGTTCCATAGCTGTATATCGGAGCTGGTGGCGTAGCGCGTGGGCGCCAGGCTATCATCCCCGATCCGGTAACTCCACAGCTCATTATGCTTGAGTCCGGATGATTCCACGGCGGTGAGAATCTTGGCCAGGGCAGCCTGCAACTGCCGGACGTATGCATCCAGCCGGGGGTCTTTGACCTGGCCGTCCGCATCCAGGGCGCCCGATATTTGCTTGGTCAGTCCCAGCAGGATCAAGTTCACCTCCCGCCCCCACACCACCCGGGGAGAATGGTAAGGGTCTCGCTGGAAGTGTTCCCAGACACCCTCAGTCGCATAGGCGTCATTTGACACCAACGGTCCCACACCCTCTACAAACAGTCCCACGGGATAAGGTAGGAGAAAAATCTCCAGCCGCCTGATAAGTTCGGCAGGATCAATCCTGCCTGCCAGGATATCGTCCGTATAGTCGATTAAGAACCATAGGGCCGCCGGGTCGGTATGCACCACCGGTATGGGGCGACCCTCGTGATCCAATGAAAGGGCCGGGAACTCAATACCATGTTCATCGGCGCCACTATTTGACAGTACTCGCTGCCAATGGGCCCGTTCTCCGGCCGGAAGCCGGCTCAACCTGGCCTTGATCCGGCGCTTCACCTCCGGCGCAGACAGGCTGACACTAAAATGTTTTGTAGCGCCTTGCCATACTTTGAGGGCCGCCGGTACGGCCTCAGCGTCAAGGGCATAATTGCGTAGCACCGGGTTGGCCATATCCGGAGCTAGTGATTCGAGCTCGCTTATTGAGAAGCCTATCTCGCTGAGGGCAGTGAATATCCGGCCCACCGATTCCAGAGCCTTGGGAGCCCAAATTACATTGATATCCATGGCGAAACGACCGTTGGCATAGCCGGCCCCGCTGTCGCGCCAGCTGCCCGGAAACCAGCGCTGCTCGTCAATCCGGGGGAACTCTATCAGATTCCCGGCCTCGGGACGCTCCACATAGGGTTGCATCAGCTGCATTATGTAAGCCAGGTTCCGCATCAACAACGAAAGCCGTGAGGTCTGGGACCCGTCGTCCGATTGGGCCAGCAGGAAGGCCCGTTTTTCCTCAGACGATATGGCGGGACTGGCCAGATAGCGGGCAACCACCACCGCCAACTGGAAGTCTTCATCCACCATGTTGTAGGTTTCCCGCACCACCTGGATAGTCGGCAATATTGATGCGGCTTCGTCCAGCAGGCTGTCGGCCCCGGGCTGATCCCCTAGTGACTTGCGTTGCAGGACTTCTGTAATCAGATAGTTGAATTCGGTGGCATTTTCTCGAATCGCTTGAGTGCCCAGCGCTTCCTCATGGCTGACCTGCCCCAATGGGGACAACTTATTCAAAGCGGTAGCGATTACATATTCCAGCATGTAGGGCGACCATATCGGTTCCAGCATGAGCATGGACAGCAGCATATCACGGCCGAAGTAGGTGGCGAAGTTGGGCAGCCCGGCCATGATTTTATCTTGGGAAACCAACAGTTCAACCCCGCGCATCTGGCGCTCCAGCCATTGGAAGCTCATTCGGCGTTCCTCTGCAGTTGAGCCGGACGGCGCCTCTGGTGACAAGCTCTCATGTTCGGCTTTCATGCGCTGGTGGAAGTTTAGAAAGTCCTGGTTGAAAATCTCATCGCGGCGCAAGGGGGTCAAGGAGGGCGAATCGGTCCCGATTTTTACGGTGAGCCTAATTGGTCCGGCCTTGAGGGGACGAATAGCTACCACTCCGTTCGAGACCTCGATGGTGGCCTGGCTCCGATCGACACTCAAGTCCAACGACAAGTGGTACAGGCCGTCAAAAGTGGGCTGCTCCACAAGCAGATGGGCGCTCGAATCGGTTTGGTGATATGTCACCTGAGGAAGTAGACGGGCACGCAGCTCCGCCAAATTTTCGGCATGCAATAGCTCCAGGAGACGGTTTTGCTCGCCGGGTAAAAGTGCCTCGAGGTTATCGACAAGTTCCCGGAATGCCTGCTCGCTGTATAACTCGCCGAAGGGCTCAAGATTGCCTTTATGGTACACATAATCGCGCTCCTGGCGCATGGATCCCAGGAGGAATAAGCCCAAGTCCAGCCCGGCAGCCTCTGAGGATAGGGTGTAGCGCACATAGCGCGCAGGGCCCTGTGAGGATAGCTCCGCCCCCGGGGAATCCCACCTCATTGCGGCCGGTTGACCTTGTGTGTCGCGCACGGTGAAGGAGATGCTCTCATTGGCTGCGTCCGCCCAGATATTCACCACCCGGCCCGATTGCCCATCGATGGCGACCTGCACGGTATTCCCGCCGGAATCCCGGAAAAAGCGGGTGGTGTAGCCGCGATAGGCAGCGGGGTCGTCCAGGCCTTGCTGGGGGAATTCGAGCAGCGGTAAAGCCGATTGCACAGCGGTGCCCTTTCGCATGCAGGAAACGAGGCCTATTCCTGTGATCGATAGCGCCAGGATCAATAGCCGCAGGGACTTCAATTTCCAACTTTTACGAATCGAATTGTGCTCACTTATTGTCCTATAAAGATTTTTGCTGGAATAACCGTTCAAGAGTTTCAAATTTCTCCTCCATAAATCCGAATTGGTTTGTATGCAGTGGACCCCATAGTTTAGGCACCCATTCCCGACTCTTGGATGCAATCCTGCCCATATGATTCATTAGGCCGCCAACTCCTTGGTTGACACGCCCCAATATACCTGTGCCGCTGTTTGATTATCAAGCGATTGATGCGTTGTGGTATCCGTTGTCCAGACCGGGTTGGGCAGCGCTATTCTCCACCCCCTAAGCAGAGAAAGGATAAATCGTGTGATTCTTCCCTGGCCGGCTAGTTTGCGGCTGGGGAGCGACAGAAGCGATCCCTTAAATAACAGCTAGGGGGCTAATCGCTATTATTGGGTTCCATAAACAATCCGTCAGAAAAGCTGCAGACCCAAATCGAACCGTCCGAATCACACGCAAGACCTTGGAACCCACTGGCCTCCGAATATAATTCCGAAGGCAAAGCAATCTTTGTCCATTGAGAACCATCATATTTGTAAAGAAAAGCCCCGGCAAACCATACATTGCCAATTTCATCAGAACAGATATCACTGACAACGCCTAAATATAACCCGGTGGATAATCCGTAGATTTCCCAACTATTATTAGACAGTTTGGCCAATCCATCACTAAACAGCGTCCCAATCCATTTGCTGCCACTGTTGTCGACATGAATCGAAAGCACATCATTTGAAGGTAAACCGGAATTATCAGTGCGGTAAACTGTCCACGATTCACCATTATATACTCCTACCCCGCCTGTTGTGTCCCCCAGTGATACGGATATTGTGCCAACCCAAAGATTGCCATCATGATCAAAATCTAGAGCAGAAACCCTGTTTGTGGGTAATTGCGAATTGTTAGTATCAAAAATTGTCCAGTTTGATCCCTCAATCTTAACAAGACCACCGCCGTCTGTCCCAATCCACATGGCCCCCCCGGGATCATTTTTTAAGCAAAGGATTGCATTCACAGGCAGATCAGAGTTAGAGCTGTTGTAAGTAGTCCAGTCCGTGCCGTCAAATACAGCTAACCCGGCAGCTAAATCAATATAAGATCCCCCTGTTCCTATCCAAATGTTACCGGAGTTATCTTCAGCCAGAGCCGCTATGTAATCAGACGGTATTCCGGAGTTCTGCGTATTGTATATTTGCCAATTATCGTCCTTTAACCTGGCCAAACCGTTCGCTGTACCAATCCATTTATTATTCTCTGAATCAATCAAGATAGATAATACATGGTTATCCGGTAAACTTGAATTCGTCTCAGTATAGTTGGCCCGTTCTTTGATCTCATCTGGTTCTGTACTCTGTTTATCGCAACTCCAGATAAATAACAATGCCATTAGCATTATACTTAGTTTGTTTTTCATGACGCCTCCGTTTGGGTTAGTGCAGTCAACCCCATAGTTTGGACACACTTCTCAAATCATTAGTCGTAATCCTGCCATGTGGTTCATTAAGCCGCCGACTCCTTCGTCGACTTGAAGAAATATAGCGGCAATTAATGTTGGTTTCCTGCTGGCGATGCTATATTCTGGTACTGGTCTGGGGCAAGTTACTAATTCCGGCTTGCAAATTCCCAGAGCCTATGATCTACGACCGCGCCAGCATTCTCCCAGTCTGTTTCACTCTCATCCTCCATATCATTGCCAGTTGATAAATGGCCAGCGCCTGAGGCAGTTCCGACCGCTGTTCCGATACCTACTCCAACAGTCACCCATATGCCAATTGTGGCCGTAACCATATAAGCACCTATCACTGCGCCCGTTGCGACCCACACGGCGGGTGTGCAATATATGATATTGGGGACGCTTAACTGTCCGGATATTTAATGTCGGGATATAATTCCTTGGCGCAATCGGGACAAATACCGTGGGTGAACTGCGCCTCCGAATGCTCAGTTATATAATGCTCAATCTGCTGGTAATAGCCCTGGTCATCGCGAATTTTTTTGCAGTTGGCGCAGATAGGAAGCATGCCCGACAGGGTTTTTATACTGCTTAACGCATCTTCCAAAGCCTCATTTTTGGTTGCCAGTGATTCGGCCAGCTCTCCTTTCTGAAAACCAATTATAAATGACGCGGCCCCGCTGTTATGCAGGTTCCTCCCGATGCCCATCAACATACCGAAATACAAGATGCCCATAAGACCAATGGAAGCATGTTCGGGAGTGCCTTCCAGTAGAAATCGAAGGGTTAATGGGATCATAACTCCTGCGATAAACAACAGATAGATCTTCTTGACCGGCGCATAGGCGGCGGTGCCAGCGGCAGCCACTCCCACTAGTGGCATAGCCAATACCAGTTGATGGGTTGGATGGCCGGCGGGCCAGAGGAATAGCATGGCTATGCCCCACATCCAGGATGATAGGGTTGTCGTGCCTGTGATATATCGATCCCAGAACTCAATCGCCTGTCCCGTCGGAGCTATTTGAGCAAACCGGACGTAACCATACATCCTGGCAGCAAGTACTGTTAACGAGAGCCCCAGCCATATCAGGATCGTTGCATGAGCAATCAGGGGCCAAAGTACAATGGATACTAGAATAGTTAGGACGGGGGTACTGATGGCCGTCATCCATAACTGGCTATTGATCAAATTGAGCTGTGCCTCCCGGAGCCGAGCCCGGGTGCCCGATGTTATTGCCATATCGTCTTTTGGAGCGGTGGTCATTCTTGATATTCCTTCATGAACCAGCTTTAGTTCGATCCGAGATGGCGAGATGGCGTTCCGGCCTGGATATAGCTTGAATGGTCTCCCAGCGGGAAATATAAACCCATAGGAGCGCATTCACTATAATTATTGTTATGATCGGGCGGCATGGCCTGAACTGGGGTCAGGGTGACTGCTCTATGCTCTAATAGCCCGTCTACAGAAAATCCGATTGTGCAATGAAGTGGACCCTATCATTCAGCCTATTTTTAAATTAAAAGGTCCGGCATTCAGTAAACATGCAATAATTCTGCCTGGTGTAGCGGTGTCATCGGTGTTTGCCAAGGAATCTCCCACGCCGGCGCTCGATGGACAGGTTTGCGCCAACAGCGTGTTAAACATATTAATATTCACAACTGCACCCCCGGGTTGCCATGGCGAATAGCTGGCCGCTATTCCTTGGAAATATCTAAAACATTCCCAAATAACTTTGTTTTATGATAATTCCTACATTATATTCCAAACTCAAGTTGTTGTTTAATAACAACGATTTACTAACCTAAACCAAGTAAAGGGCGGCAACCATGCGTAATCCTGCGATTTATCTGATATTACTGGCAACCTTAGGACTGGTGGCTTGCGACCAAAGGGCGGATGTGGCCGCGGAGGAGGCGGCCATCGTGGCGGCTATTCAAAACGAAACGAATGCATTTGTGAATAGGGACTATGATCGTTTGGCAGCAGCCTGGGTCCATGAGCCTTACGTGGGGCATGCAACAATAGATAGCGCGGGTAAGGTTGGGTGGGATTCTATAGGCGTGGCGTTCAAGAACGCTCACGAATTAATGAACAAAGAGCCGGAAAAATATAGAATTGAATTCACCCATTCAAATTTTGAAATTAGCCTTAACGGTAATGCTGCGTTTGTTATCCACAACGAACATACAGAAGGCATATGGGCCGGTGAAGAATCTTCAAATGACATTAAGGTAGTTAAGCATCTGATAAAAAAAGATGGGGAATGGAAATTAGTGGCCGTATTTTGATGGAGTGACAGCATCTAGACCCCGCTTGATGCGTTAAGCCAGACTGTCTGGTTACCGGCCGTCGGCGCTCAAACGAAGATATAAATATCTTCGCCTAGTCCCTGCCCGGCCGCTCCACCCGCCCCATTCAC
>JACZSB010000135.1 GCA_022574435.1 Fidelibacterota bacterium | reverse complement strand
CCCGCTCGATTAAAACTTGAGTGGAAGGTTGTTGATTAAATGGGAGAGGCGATGAAAACCAAGCGTACATTGATCATATTGCTGGCCCTGAGATTGTTCGTAGGACTGTTCTGGCTGGAGCATGGGATCCAAAAGATTTCCGCCGGCTGGCTGGTGGGAGACACCCTTAAACCAAGGTTAATGCAGAAAAGCGTCTCCGCACACGGGGCGCCCGAGGTTTACCTTGATCATTTTGCCATGCCGAACAGCCGCGGACTGGGAATCCTGGTAGCCCTGGGGGAGCTAGCCATCGGCCTGGCCCTCATAACCGGGTTCTGGATGAAGCCCGCTGTTTGGGGCGCGATTTTCCTCGTGCTTAATATCAAGTTCGCCTTTGGGGAGCTTAATACAGTTCAAATCCTCGGTTCATCCAGCTTCTTCCCCCTATTGCTGGGCACTTTGGCTGCCGGATACATAGATACCGGTAAACAATGGACTATCATGCGGTTTGCGCCTTTCATGGAGCGATTTGATGTACGGTGAGGTTATTGCCAATACGGTAAAAAATGGTCATATCCGAAGCACATCCTAGCGCCCGTCCTGATCGCAAGCGGTTTATTGTCTGGCTGGCAGTTTGCCTGCTGGCGCTTACGCTGCCGGCTTGTAGCCAACGCTCCACCGGCCGCCAGACCATATTGCTCATCTCCGTGGACGGACTGCGGTGGGACGGACTGGAGCAGGCCGCTACCCCCAACTTTGACCGGCTGGTGGCTACCGGAGTCCGGGCCAGGGCGCTGATTCCCGTCTTTCCCACCAAGACCTTCCCCAACCATTACAGCATTGTCACCGGGCTATACCCGGAAAACCACGGCATCGTGGCTAATAATATGTACGACCCGGTATACAACGATACCTTCAAGTTGGCCGATCGGGAAGCGGTGGCTGACGGGCGTTGGTGGGAAGGGGAACCCATCTGGGTCACGGCCCAGAAAGGTGGACTGCTAACCGCCACCCTGTTTTGGGTGGGCTCGGAAGCTGAAATCAAGGGGCAGCGCCCCACTTATTGGCAGCCGTATGACCATGACCTCCCACACCGGGAGAGGGTGGCCCAGATCATAAGCTGGCTGCGGCTACCCCTCGATAAACGGCCAACTTTCCTGACACTGTATTTCCACATAGTTGACACCCAGGCCCACACCTACGGTCCCACGGCCCAGCAGACCATTCATGCTATCCAGAAGGTGGATAGCACACTCGGGGAGTTGTTTCGTGGACTGGCGGGGCTGGATATTATCGATGAGCTGAATATAATCGTCGTGTCAGACCACGGTATGGCCGCCATCGATTCTACACAGGTGATCTTTCTGGATGATTATATCGATCCCGAGATCGCCCGTGTGATCGATTGGTCACCAATCCTGGGGCTGCGGCCCCGGGAAGAGGCTATTGACTACGTCTATAATACACTTAAAGGCGCCCATCCCCAGCTGCAGATCTATCGCCGGGAGGATACCCCCAGCCGCCTGCGGTACTCCAGCCACCATCGTATACCGCCCATAATTGGCCTGGCCGATGAAGGCTGGTCCATCACTACGCGCGACTCTTTCCGCCGCCGCCCGGAACGGTTCCACGGGGGCGCCCATGGCTACGACAATCGGTATGCGTCAATGGGCGGTATTTTTATTGCCCGGGGGCCGGCGTTCAAAAGCGGCCTGACGGTGGAGCCCTTCGAGAATATACACATCTATAATCTGCTGGCGGCAATCATGGAACTATCCCCAGCCCCTAACGACGGCGACTTTGCACGGGTAAAGGGACTGCTCGCGCCTTAAAGCGACCCAGCCATTACCTGAGGGCAAATAGCCTTCAGCCTGTTATCTCCCTCACTTGGCGCCCGATTTCCTGGTTAATCTGAAGTGATCGGGCCACGGCCTCAAGTTCCAACACCACCCGCTCCCGCTCCCCTGGGGTCAGTTCCGCGCTACGGTCTCGCACCGGCGAATGCCGAGGCATAACCCTGAGCAGGTACAATAACAGCTTCTGGGTAGCGATGAGCTTGCCCGGGACCAGTTCCAACACTGCTCGTAATTTGCTGAGCTCCTCCTGGGCCGCTACACGGCCGGGTCCCGGGGACGCCCGGTATACGGCGGTCACAGCCGCTGGAAAGACATTGCCACAGGCGGTGACGGAACCCACGGCTCCGGCCGCCAGAGCCGGAGCTAGAATGTGGTCGGTACCCACCAGCACTTGCAGTCCCGGCCGGGCCCCGGTAAACGCTGGTATATTCTCCAGCCTGCCGGTGGAATCTTTAACCCCGGCTATCTGTCGCTCTTCGGCCAGTTGCCCCAGCAGCTCCGCAGTGATGGCCGCCGTGGCCGGCCCTGATGGACCACGGGGCAGGTTGTACAGTATCAAAAGCGCCGGATAGGTTACGGCTGCCAGCTGCCGGTAAAAGCCGGCCAATTCTTCCAGCTCAATCGACTCTCCGGCGGCGGTGCGGGCATAGTAGGGCGGCGCTACCAACAGCCCCACCAGCTTGTCACCCATTCCGGCCAACTCTGCCGCCAACTCAAGCGTTTTCCCCGGTGAGTCCGGTACCGTCGCCCCAACCAGGAACTTGGCCCCGGAGTCGTGAGCGAACACCGTCCCAACCAGCTCCAACTTTTCATTGTGGTCCAACCAGGAAAATTCCCCGTTGGTGCCCAGAAGTAGGGCGCCATCCATTCCGGCCTCGGTGATGAAGTCCAATTGGCGACGGATGTCCCCCAAGGCCAACCCCAACCGGCCGGCGCCGAAGGGTGTCAGTAGTGGGGCGTAAGCCCCCGCCAGGGAATGGGAGTACTCGCCAGGGCTGTTGGTTACGGGCATTCCGGACCTATGTGCCGTGAACGACTAGGGCTGCCCTTGGGCTTTCTCACCCTAATGCATCCGACGTAATTTACTGGTGTCATGGATATTCTCGGATACTCATTATACCTAGGCGGTATTTTCCTGGCCGCTGTTTTGGGGGCCTTGCCTGAAGATAAGCTAGCATGGGAAAATCACCTTCGAAAATCCGACTGAGCGAAATTACAATACACTCAACTGAACACAACAGGATGAAAAGAGAAGGCCGCTTGGTTAAGACGAATTAGTAATTCAGGTGGTTTTCATTTAGGATCAAACGGACTTGCGCGCATTGTTCGAAAACGTCCCTGTAATGGGCTCATTAAAATAGTCCAATAATTTATTATTAGCTTTATCATGGGGAAATTCAAACAGGATACATTAGACCGTCTCATAAGAACAGGCGAAAATGGAAAATAATCATGTAACGGTTATCTCCTGACTGATATAGATGCTCTCTAACGAATAGTAATCGTGATACTCGCCGATATTGTTCTGTCAGAAGCAATGAGGATACCTGTGACTTTATACCCTCCAGGTTCTAGCGGCCCGGCATACGCCTCGGTGTAAACCATGTCCTCTCGGCCCGGCCCCAGAGTCTCCTGGCCGAGAACCTGCGCAAATATGCGCTCATTTGACCAGCGCCACACTTCCTGTCCTTCTGCGTCCACCATAGTCATACCTCTGGGCAGCTGCAAAGGAAAAGGTGATCACCTGGTCCGTGGTGTTGAACACCCGAATCGTCAGCGAGATCGGCTCTCCGCCGCTGTATACTGGCTTGTTCACACTCACGGAGATGCCAAAACCTTCCTGCTCCATAGGGCCCTTTTCCTGAGTTACCTGCTTCAGGCTCTCGTTGCTCCCCCTCATCGCAGCGCCAGACCACTCCAACATTGTTAACAAAAGTAGCACCCCGAAGAAATATTTTTTCATGCTTACCCTGGCAATCATAAAAAAGGGGCGCTACCCATTCTTATGATAGCGCCCCAGTTTCGGCTCTGAACTAAATAGTCAGAGAAGAACTTACTTAGTGACTTCAAACGTTGTGGACCGGCTTACCGGGCTTAAATTCATTTCTTGCTACTTGCAAAACTCGTTCGCCGGAGTGACCCCATCCCAGGTCAGCCCTGAGGCTGTAACGTTGGTAATGGTCGTTGTGTAGCAGCCTGGTCTGGCGTTCTTCAGGGAAAAGGTCACCGTCCCATCCGATCCTGTTGTGCTAGTCCCTGAACCAACGGGGGACCCGTCACGGGACAAGTCTATGGAAACGGAGGCGCCGCTCACCGGGTTCCCCAAGTCATCCACCAGGGCCACGGTGATCAGCAGATGTTTATCATTGTTCTTTCCACCCCCGGTGGCGTAAGTGATCGAGCTGACGCTGACGGTGGTAGCCTGTGCCGGCGGGTCACCCACGGTGATACTAACCGAGGCGTTTCCGGTCTTGCCACCGGAGTCGGTCACCTCGGCGGTGATGGTATGGTCACCATCACTCAAAGTGGTGGAGAAGCTACCTCGGGCGCCAATCTGACCATCGATATTGGAGGTCCAAACCAGGCTGGCCGTGAGGTCACCGTCCTCGGTGTCACTGGCGCTGCCTTCAAAGAGAATCGTGGCGCCTGAGTCGAAACTGGAACCGTCAGCGGGGCTGGCGATCGAAACGGTGGGCGGGTCATTAGGCGGACCTAGATCCGCGGCTTCATCAGCATCTACGAGACCGTACCCATACAGGGGGTCTCTTCCTGGATCGCCCAGGTCATCGGCTGTCTCATCAAGCCTTTGCCGGACCTCGTCGTTAATATTTCCGTCCCCGTTAGCATCGCTGATGCCCGCGGCAATCACCAAGGCTGCGGTTCCAGCCACGTGAGGCGAGGCCATGGAAGTGCCATTAAATTCGACGTAGCCCCCGCCTAGCTTGGTGGAGTTAATGGCGACCCCTGGTGCCGCCAACTCCACCGCATCGCCGGTACTGGAAAAACTTGCCCTTGAATCATTCTGGTCGGTTGCGGCCACAGCAATCACGGATTCGAATCTGGCCGGATATCCTACTTTGTTGCCTTTGCCCCTGGGGTTGCCGGAGTTGCCCGCCGCGGCCACATGCAGGATTCCAGCCGCCGACGAATTATCGAAAGCAGCCATCACTGTACCACCGGGATTCAGCGAGCTGCCATAACTGTTGTTGGTCACCTGTATCCCATTGTCCACAGCCCACTGCAAGGCGGCGATAATATCGCTCCAGGAGCCGCTGCCACTGGCACTCAAAACCTTGAGCGCATACAGGCTGGCCTCCGACGCCACACCCACTACGCCAGCATTATCGTCCTCGGCGGCGACGGTGCCGGCCACGTGCGTGCCATGGCCATTGTCGTCCATGGGGTCGGTGTCATTGTTCACAAAGTCATAACCGCCGGCAAAATTGCCATCCAAGTCAGGGTGGGTATAGTCGATCCCGCTGTCGAGAATGCCGACCTTCACTCCGGTCCCCTTGTTGCCCCCGGCATGGACGGCGCCGGCTCCGATGCGCTTCACCCCCCAAGTATTGTCGAGTTCGGCATCAATGGCCTGCACCTCTCCATCGGGCTCGATACGCACGACCCTGGGGTGACCCGCCAGCTCGGAAAAGACACTAGCAGGGCCCGTCGCCGCCACGGCGGGTACCAGGTGGTAGCTGTAGACTACTTGGCCTCCAAGGCTCTCTACCAGACCGGGATCAGCAGCATCGTCGAATACGATAAACACCCGACCACCGCCCGCGGCCTTTGCCAGGGAGGCACTAAGGGCGGCATCTTCCTGAGACACGGGAGAAATAATGCTCTGAGGCTGCTCACTACAGCTGGTCAGGAAGAACCCGCTGGCCAGCAGCAGGAGGCTCAGACCGATAAAAGATCGCGAAGATTGCAATCGTGTTGAACGCATAGTTAATTCCCTGATTTAATAATCGTTTTTAATAACCTTTTGCTGCCTGCCGAATAGCGGAGCATGGGGACCTAGTAGTTGTAAATGATTTCAGCTGCTGTTAATGACCACATATCTCGTTAGTCAGCGGCAATCATTAATTTCCCGTAGCCCTTCATTCTCACTTCTCGGCCATTTTTATTCCTTATCGAGTTGGCACAGCCTAATGATTGGAAATCAATCACTCCTTAAGTATCGCTGCTGTAAAATGAGCAATTACTATGCCAAAGTGTCACCAGAAGGGAAGTCGATCCAGATGAGCTATTGAGTATGATAGTTGCTGCTCAAGGCAGGTAATTATTATTCACTTGCGGCTCTTTGAACCGATCACCTCCCAGCCACGGTTACCATGTGTAGGACCAACCTACAAGTCGGGGGCCGTATCTGGTTCCAAAAATTGATCTTAGCAGATCTTCGCAGTTGTTTTAATACTGGTAAGTGACTATAATTAATGGTCTTGCGAGTTTTGGCGAGCCAGGCTGGTGGGCCCGTTAGGATTTGATCAAGAAGCAAATAGTCCCTGTGACGACAGAAAAGCCCCCTTTCGGAACACGAACCGCTCTGATGTGGTTTCTTGACGCATACTACCCGTCCATTGCGCCAGTGCGGCCATCGAAGGAAGTGCCGGACGCTTCCAGGACTTACCCGGACAGCACACCGATCGGTACGACCAGCCAAGTTTAAGATCAACACGAAACAGGGCTGAAGGCAGGTATTAACTTCTCGGCAAATCTGCACATCTCGGTGCGCAGTCTAGGCCAAGTGCAGAATCTCAAATTCCGGGGATCACATAAATGAATACACAGAGCACATTCACAATCCTGTTTTCAATATTGATCGCTGTCCTTCAGGCCGAGGGAGGAGCCAAGCAGGTAGCGCCCCGCGCACCATCGGCGGGGCAGGGAGCACCCCTGATGGGCCGGCCCTTTGCGGTCGCGCCCCGTGATGTCCGGCCGATACCGGGGGTCGTACTGGTCAAGCTGCTGCCGAACACCGAGCCGGATAGGGCCAAAATGACCGCCACACCGGGGACCTTCGGGATGGCCAGGCTGGACGCCGTACTCCGCCGCCATAACGTCCAGTCGGTACAGCGCACATTCCATCCCCGCCCCCGAATTGTGCTGCCCGGTGGGACCGACCTAACCCTAATATACACGTTGCGGGTACCTACCGAAACTGATGCCGACGCCCTGGTGGAGCGCCTGAATCTAGATCCGCAGGTAGAGTACGCCGAGCGGGTCTACCCGAATTACATCGATGTTATTCCCAACGATCCGGATTATAACCTACTGAAGCACCTGCAACGTATTAGCGCCGAGGCGGCC
>JACZSB010000134.1 GCA_022574435.1 Fidelibacterota bacterium | reverse complement strand
CCGATGCCGGTCTGGTCATCGGCCCGCAGGAAGACAGTGTAGGGATCGAGATTCTTCAGCATGCCCTCGATGCTGGAATTGATGAGCGACCGGCTGTCGATATCGTCGACATACTCGGAAAGCAGATTTTTCACCACGTTATTGTAGATACGTATATCGGCTGACAGGCTGCGGAAAATATCCGTTCCCAGAACGGCTCCGAAGGATACCAGCAGGACGAGAACGGCGATGATGCTGGTGCGACGCCGGCGCAAGCCGGTACGGTCAGGTCTGGAGGAAGGCCTCGGTGTGTCTGTTGATTTCTGCTGCGATATCATCTTCATTCCCGGCTCCATTCACGATGCGCCAGCGCTCCGGTTCCCTCGCTGCCATAGCGAGATATCCGTCCCGGACCCGCTGCAAAAAATGTTCGCCGGCGCTTTCCATACGGTCATCGGTAGCGGCTGACCGCCGGGCCTGCGCCTCATCCACTGTCAGGTCCAAAAGTAGGGTCATTCCGGGCGTAATGCCACGGGTAACCAGCCTTTGGGTTGTAATGACCTCTTCCAGGGGAAGTTCCCTGCCATAACCCTGGTAGGCGATGGTGCTGTCCGCAAACCGGTCACAGAGCACCAGCGCTCCCCGTTCCAGGGCCGGGGCAATGGCTGAAGCGATGATCTCATCATTGATAATCAAATTAATCGTTTGAGGCTGGCTTGCCATCTGGCGGGATTGGGCATTGGTGAATACCTGTGACCCGGCTGGCGGTTTAATGAACTCCGCCCCCTGTTCTCCAACGATAGCGCCACGACCTGAAGTAAACCCGCCCTGAGCGAATTGTTGGGCGGCGATAGTGGCAACCTGAGCAACTCCTAACGCACCAACCAAAATACTAAGTGGAATATTTGGGAGCGCCTTAATTACGGCGACAGCAGTATTGGCGATTGCTTCTGCAATCAGGAATGGTTTTAATTTTCTTCTAATTTCTGCACGTTCATTATCTGCTTCTTCTTGAATGTTGGTTACTTTACCTTGGAAATCCGCTTCGATTACGGCCAATCTTGCCGCAAGTTCTTTACTATCAGTGATTCTCCTTTTAGCACTGGCAATCAAAGCTGTCCGTGTTCTATTTGCAGCTTCAAGTTCTTTCCTTTCGATGAAATCAATATTGTTAAATTCTTTTGTGGCAATTTCATTGGAAATTTGAGAAGTAAGCTTGGCGAAAGTCGCCGTAGCCTGTATTTTATCTTTTATCATTGCCAGAAATTTTTCTCTTTCAGCGGCTGCTGCTTTAGCTTGATTTGCGACAGAAGGGAAAGAGGCAAGAAGTTCTTCGGCCTTTATACGGGCCTTCAGGATGTTAACTTGTGCTTGTTGGGCCTTCGTTAGATTATTGAATGCTTCAATATCGCCTGATATAAACGCTCGTATTTTAAAAGAGCGCAATAGTTTGGCCAATTCTTCCGTAGCATTTTTTGCTGGAGCAAAACCATCGAAAAATGTAGTGGAAGCCTCTGCTGCTTCTTTAAATCGTGTGGTAATATTAATAACGGCAGGTGATAACGCCCGACCAAGTGCTTCGGAAGCATCACCGACTGCATTACTCATTTGTTTAATTGACCCGGCCATTGTCTTAGAGGCCGCCGCAGCTTGACCACTAAATTTAGCAGCAATATTTCTAGTTAAACTATCAAGACGCTCAGTAGACCCCACGGCTCCTTCAACTACAATTCCATATCGTGATAGTGCATTGGTGCTTGACCCTAGACTTTTCGCAACAAGATCACCAGCAGACTTTAAATCCATCCCTGTAGCAGCGGCCATATCAAGTGTAGCTTCAGTCGCTCGTTTAATTGCTTCTTCATTGTCGATAAATGCAGCAATAGACGCCTGAACGCCAATGATGGCTTCATCGCCAAAGGTCGTTAATTTTTGGAGGGCTGACGCTTGATCCAAGAGACTTTGATTCACTCCGCCTAGTGCGACTTCAAGGCGTTTCTCAGCATCTTCTTGTATACCAGCAAGCCTAATCGCTTTAACTAATATCGCCGTGAGGGCCGCAGTGGCGAATGTGACTAGCAGAAGTTTATTACGTAACGCCCCGATTGTTCGGGTAAGCCCACTTGTTTTTAGACGAAATCTATCAGTGGCCTTCTCGGCGGACTTCATTTTACGAGCGTATTTACTCGCAGTGCCCTTCTCGGTTATGGTTATTTTAATCTCGTTGGCCATGGATATTACACTTACATCGTTTTATTTCGTCAACTGTTTTCTGAATGAATCGGCTTATATCAAGCCAGTAAATCGGTTGGTCATCATATCCGCCTGAATAGGGGGGGACGTTGTTTTGTTTACAATAGAAATACCTGCTGACCACGCTATCGGCCCAATGATCACGGAGCCGATTTGGACAGATCGTTTGTTTGACGAAGGAGTAGAATACTTCACCCTGAAGATTAAGGAAGGACTTAAAAAGTTCAATGAGAGCGTCGTCGCCATTTATGGTTATTCTCCCCCCATGTGGGTTATTGGCGGTATACGGGAAACCGTGCATCCCGCAATAACTGCAATTATACGTGTGAGCTGATCGCCAGAGATTTAAGGCAATCAACCCTTGCTGGTAGGGTTTTTACCCTTGTCGGTATCCTCCACTACAGCGATGGAAATCATGCTGATCTCTTCTATCGTATATTGGTTTTCCGGTTTATCAAAATCCCCAATGGATTTCAGGCCCAGGCCGTACATGGCAAACGCATACATCTGGGCCATATCCCCTTCCGTATCATAGCAAATAATACTCTGCTGCGTTGTCAATGGAACCAGATTATCTCGCCACCCCTTTTTCATGTTATCCCCTTTTTTTACCAACCGCGATCTACTGCGTTAGCGAACTCGTTTTCAACCATCTCATCGGTCCCGTCATCGGCTCCTGTGAAGTTCACATCAAGCATCGTACCGACTTCTGCGGCAAAATCCCTCGGTGTCTGTGGGATATTAATGTTGATCTTCTGAAGCAAATCTCCGTCAGTCGTCACCGGGTCGGCGGCGGATCCGTAAGCCAATATCATCTGCGTATCAAATCCACTCGTTAGGGAATTAGTGATCAGCCCTTTAGAGTTTGCGTCATACAAAACCCTAATTGTCCCCGTCACTTCATACCCCCCGGCCCCAAGCGTATATCCCTGGGCGTCTCCTGACGAATCACAGCCTTTCCTTACCGCCTTATTATTATAGGTGATTGAATATGACTCAACGATCATGTCGGTTCCGCCGATCTTTTTAGTAACCAGATTGCAATGATTAAAATAGGTTGTCCCCGGCTGGGTTGCCGTCCCGAAAGCCTGTGAACCGGACTCAAGAAACTTGGTAGATGAGGAAAGCCCTGATATGAATGTTCCTGAGGCAGTCATTCTACCACCGTTAGTTCCAGGATCGGAGGAAATAGTCAGATCACGTAATATGCAGCTCGTCGCGATAAAGTCCTCAGAAGAAATACCACCATTAAGAACAACGGTGTAGAACTTCCCGCCATTACTCGCGAAGTCCGGCTCGGTTGTCGCTGAATCCCATTCCCATATTTTTTCAAATGGCGTACCGACCTCTTCACTCACCAAGTCCTGCATGACGCCGTAAATCAAAAGATCATAGGTAATGTCCGTCACAATGCAGGTAAACGGAATGAGGATAGTCCCTCCTGCCCGTGTAACGTAATTGTCGGTGTTATGTGGCACTCTTGACCCTCTTAGCCGCATGGTTGAATCTCGCACGATACCAGACAAATCCCATTGGGGGACTTCGGTTATGTGCAGGAGCTTCCAGGTGTCAGTCGTCGTCGCCGTGATCGCTGTCCCGAATGTCGATTCTTCGGATATTGCAAACTCAAACTCTGTTCCTGTTGGTCCTATGCCACTAATTGCCATTTTTTACCTTCACTTTCTCTAAATATCCTTCGGATACAAGCCGTTTAGGGGGAATACAATCCACCGTCTTGCCGTCCATGAACTTGTTGAACTCATCCCTTGAAAGCCCTTGGTGGGCGTTTGATTTGTTAAGTGTTTTGAACTTTGCCGTGGGTTTGTATTTCACGATATAGGCTCCACCACCGTTGCCGAATAAATAAACCGCCAGCCCTCGTCATCCTTCTCGCCTTCATCCCCGGTCCCGTCATGCCATTTATACACAGAGGAAGGGGAGTAATTCTTTTTGTCGTTCAGAATCCGTAACGCCCGAGAAAGCACCTCAAGGCGCTGGTCCGTCGTTTTTCTCATGGTCTGGCCCTTTGGTAAGGATATGACCACTTCGGCGCTGTAGCGGTACTCCTGGGCCACTGCAAGGAAAGGTGGATCAACAGCCTCAAAGCCTGTCGGCCATATCCGAATCGACGCCCTGCCCTGATCAGTAGGCTCCTCAGCAATGTAAACCACCACCGCCGTTTTGAACTCATCCCTGAGAATGGCTTCGATACCCTTGGTAAATGTGTCGAAAATGACATTGGTATAAGCCATCAGTATCTTGCGCTTTGCATGGTTCTGAATCCGGGATTGTCAACAGGCAGATCAGAGCCCCTGATCCACAGTTCCCATTCGTCATTGGTCGTTCCGGAATCTCCATCGTCACCTTCCCAGGTCACATAAAGACCATTCCCGATAAACATTCTTTGATACAGGTCAATCACTTCCCCGGCAGAGTCAAGCCAATGCTCATCTTTCGGAGTATCGTTACCGGCGTTAAATCCCTGAACCGTGAATTTCGCTGTTGCCGCTGCGCCGCCAGTAGAAATGAGTATCTTCAGCCGATCCTCTCTAGTTCCCGAGTAGGAACCTGAGAACCGAGGATGAAATCCACCGGATACGGAGATAATCTTTAACTCGCCTTGCGAGGAGTCAGCATCAATTTCATGTTCGAGTTTGATCCAGCCGCCGTTAATCCCATCGATGATACCGGACTTGTCCACGTTAATTAATCTATCCCGGTACATATCCCGTTCGGCTTCACCCACCGCTTCAATATGGGCTAGAGCGTAAGCTGTCGCCTGGATGATAACCTCGTCATAATTCCCCGAGCGGTCTTTAGGTAGGGGCGTGGAGTGTTTGGCGTCTATTAAAGAGTCTACCAGTCTCGACGCGGCCTGGATCCTTCTGGTTACATAGGTGGAATGATCCTCCCCGGCTGTTATCTCCTCCGTGTTGGGATCAACAGCGGAATACAGGTACGTCGTATCGATGGCAGAGTCGTAAAACCACTCGTCGGCAGCGTTCAAATCACTCAGCAAAGACTCCGCAGTCCCTAAATCCGCGCCATCCTGAAAGAGAACCACCACCGAGCCAGTCCCGAATGATTTATACACACTCCCTGAATGCACTTCCCAATCGTAAATGGGGCGATTGGAATGTTGAAAGAGTGTATTAAGCTCCGGCACGTAATCGTAACCTTGAGCTTCGGTGATGTAACTATGTGCCACGTTTCGTCCGCTTGATTACTTTTCTTGAACTCTTGCCTTTTCGTTTGGTCGGAGATCGGCGCTTGACGGGGTAACTGTGCTTGCTCATACTTCAATCGCTCCCCTGGCGGCAGCTGTGAAAAGCAGTAGCCCAGAGAGATTGTCGTTGATCGTGAATGAAAGATTATCACCTGTACTACCATCTAGAATAATTGGTTCGGGGAACTCCACCAATAAGGTTATAAACGTATTAGTACCGTCACTTACCATATTGATAAGATTAGAGCCGGTGGCCAGAAAATCACTCAGTTGCTTTAAAGATACTGCAAATACCGTCTTATCCTCTTGAACTCTGGCAAAGATGATCCCATTACTCAAAGCAGAAACGCCTAGCAAAGAATTGTAGGCCAGCCCTGTCATAGTCGGATAGGTTGTGGTGCTGCCGGTGATAATGCCTGTTACATCATCGGCCAACCCTATCCTTATTTCTGTCACATGAAACCGGGTATCTGCCGGAGTGGTCGCAGTAAAGACCAGTGGAGTTCCAGTCTGTTCCCACTGAAGTTGGTCAAATCTAAAAACAGGTCTTGGTCCGCCAGTTCGTACAATTACCATATCCATTTCGTCAATAATTTGGGTGGTCAGCCCTAAATCCGCTTTAGGAATAACAAAGTTTTGCTGTGTTCCTAAAAGTCCTGTATCTATAAAATCATTCAAGTCAACACTATTTCCTACCGGTACCCCTGCAAGAGCAAATGAAACAAGTAATTCATTTAATGTTTCATTCCATGTTGTTAACGTTATCTTGCCAGTAAGAGCTACATAATTACTCATTACCGAGGTTCCTGGGTTATCAAATCTACATTGGTCGTTGTTATTTGCACTAGCTATAGATATATCTCCTGAAAAGTCCCAACCTCCTTGCACTGCTGTTCCAGGCCATTCACCACCTACTGTGTATGCTTCTCCGTTAGCAAAGGGTACAGAACCATCTAAATCTAGTCTTATATCACTTACAACTGTAGTAACATGGGAATAAACACTTTGACTATCTATCGCTATCATTCCCACACTCACCGAACCAGTAAATGTTGCTCCTGTATCATGAATAATAGCTGTTGCTCCCGATGTGGTTGTTCCACTAGCTGCACTTGTAGTTGTACTTCCATTATTGATAAGAGCTGCATTTCCACTAAATGAGGCGTTTATCGCCATGTCTGTTCCGTTTACATCATTCAAGAATGGGTGAAACTCTGGGTCAAGTTCTAACAATGGATGGGTAAGAACAACAAGACCAGAATGTATTCCTGTTGATGTTACAAACGGGTGAACATGAACCTGCCTCTTTGAAGTGTTCTTACCCGTATCTCCTACTATTCTAAACTCTAATGCCATTATTCAATAAAGAAGAAAATATCTACCTCTATATCTCCCTGAGTCCCTGTGTCGTACTCAACCACAATGTTATCATTCTGTCCTAATATGATTGAAACATCATACTCTGCTGTTTCTCCTGCTGATACTCTAATCGTAGAGAAAAAAGTTGATGCTGCTACTCCTCCAACTGCTCCATTTCCAAATGCCGTTACATCGGCATCATTTGAACTTGACTTATTTAAGTTCACTGGTGTTACTGCTGTTCCTGTTGCTGCTACTGCATCCCCATAAGCAAACTTAATAGTACAAGCATTTTCAGTAGATACATGAACATCTCTTATATGAACTTTCTTGGTCTTAGAATC
>JACZSB010000133.1 GCA_022574435.1 Fidelibacterota bacterium | reverse complement strand
GCCCAGGACAACTCGTTGGCCCAGGGGGGGGAGTTGTTCCCAATTGAGGGCCTGTTGGAGGAGGAATTCCCGCTGGAGGGAGAGAACCTGGTGTTTGTCTTTGCGGTTAATTGCGAACATTGCTGGAACGCGGTGAACAACGTCAAGGAGTTGGCCTCCCGGTCGGGGCTGCCCATGCTTGGTGTGACCCTCAGCCCGGCCTATGAGATCGACCGCTTTGTGCGGGAATTCGGCATCGACTTCCCCATATACCGCTACGACCAGCAATCCTTTTTCGAGGCCTTCCACACCTGGCCGGCGTTGTACTACCTGCAGGAAGGCACTATCGTGGGGCGGGTGGATGACGAGGTGCCATCGCTCAAGACGCTGCGGGAAGTGCACCTGCTGGAATGGGAGTAATGAGGTGGGGTAAATACTATTGTGGATGTCATAGGTCAAGGTAGCGGCGAAGCCAGTGAATCCAATTAAAAGCTGTTTCGTTGTAGATACGATTAAATATTGACTCTAGCTAACCGATAAGCTAAGTTAGTCTAGATTTCAACTACTCGCGAGCGTGACTCGTGGGCGCGTGGTCGCTGCTTCTAGGGCGGCCATTGTGTTTTATAGGGTAGAGTATGATAGCAAACGTGTACGTTGATGGCTTTGGCTTGTATTATGGGTCACTTAAAAATACAATCTACAAGTGGCTTGATATTGGCAAATTATGCAACGAGATTTACCCAGAGCTGTCTATCAAGCGCATTAGGTACTTTACCGCAAAGATCGATCCACGAAAGAATGATCCCGGCATTCAGGATAGGCAAAAGGCAATCCTAAGGGCGTTAAAGACAATCCCGAATCTTTCAATCGTTTACGGGATGTATAGAAGTCATTATATGAGATTGCCAAGTGGAGGCGACTACAGAAAAGGGATTGTAAATTTTGTTGAAGTTTTTAAAACGGAAGAAAAAGGATCGGACGTAAACCTAGCTACATATATGATGGATGATGCCTATAGAGGAGAAATCGAAGTCGCCGTGTTAATATCTAATGATACTGATTTTTTATCCCCCTTAAAATTCTTGGGAGGGCGACAGATTAAGGTTTGGATACTAAGCCCCACGACACGCCCAAATAGATCGCCCGCGTCACTTCTGATAAATCTCGCCGATCGCGCCGATGAAATAACCGTTGATAAACTGCGAGATTGTCAGTTCCCAACCATCCTAAGTGATAAAGACGGCACTTTCACCAAGCTGACTAACTGGTAACGCTAGTTTTTCTATTCGGGGAAACCCAGTAACGGAGTATCCCCCTGCTTCGGCTTCGCTCTCTCAGGCAATCGTAAATTATCCCATCTAAACCACTATCGACCTTACCTCGATTTAGATCAATCCGGGGCTGATAGTAATTTATACCCATGAATGTCTGGCCACACTCGCTCAGAAGGATACTGGAGAATCTCCAGCCCAGGATATTGATCGGCCAGGCTGGGCTAACGGCCTGTTACGCCTTGTTCCTGTTCGAGGTGATCGAATTGGCGGGCTTCAACTTCCTACGGATCGTATATGCCCTGGGCGCCTTCACTACCTTCAGTCTGTTCCTGCTGGCCCTTACCCGCTATGCCTGGATCAGGATAGTGGCGGCCGTGGGCTTTTTCCTGCTCGTATGGGCAAACTTGCTGCACTACCGCTACTTTGGCTCAAGCATCCCTTTGGGCTCTATCTACAACATAGGATTCTTACCGTATCTAGACACAGAGATATACAGATTGGCACGGGCTAAAGATATTATCATCCTGCTGCTGCTACCGGTGGCGATAATCCCACTGCGTTCCAACCTTTTTGCCAAACGCGGTGCGGCTGCCAGGGGCGGCGCCCTGTTATTGGGGCTTTATGCCGCCATGGTGCTGTTTCAATTCTTCACCGAGACCCAGTCCACAGTTAACAGGGTCCGGAAATACGGCATAAATGAGACCCGTTTGCAGATCTATCTGTCGAACCGCTTGCATAGCGAGGATCATCTGGGAAGCATTCTCCAATTCGGGTTCATCTGGACCTACTTTTCAGACTACCTGAGATTGGGCGGATCCAAACCGCCACTGGAAGAAATTCCCCTTGGTAACCTTGTTTTTATAGCCGCCGGGGCTCGCACACCGAATATTGTTGTAATTGAGGTGGAGGCATTGGACCGGGAAATAATCGGGTACACCCACCAGGGGCAGCCGGTGACCCCTTACCTGAACCGGTTGGCGGAAAACCAGATCTTCTTTAATAACATTTACGCCCAACACTCCTCCGCCGGGGGCACTTCCGATGGCGACTTCTGTTTCCTGACCTCCCAGTATCCCCTGGGTTACAAAGGCTCGTTGGGGGCTGTGGGGCTGGAAAAACTGCCCAGTGTGCCCAGAGTGCTCGCCGCGAATCGCTACAGCACTATGGCTTTTCACGCCCACCAGGGCTCGCTCTACCGGCGACGGGAAGGCTTCAGTAAACTGGGATTCGCAGGGCTGTACTTCAAGGAGCACTTTCAAATCGATGATCCAGATCGTTGGCATACGCTTAAGGACCGGGATTTTTTTAACCAGGTAATTGAGATCATAGCTGCCGCACCGGAGCCGTTCTTCGCCTATATCATTACTCTCAGTTCTCATAGTCCTTTTGATTTGATCGGGGTTGAGGATTATATTTCAAGCTTCCAATCTGAATCGCCGTTGGTTCAGAACTACTTCAACAGTATGCACTACGTGGATGCCGCCCTGGAGATGTTGATCACTGAGCTTCAGGGGAGATATCCTGACACGGTATTTATACTCTTCGGCGATCATACATCGAACCTTAGAACTACCGAATACACGTCCACCGACGATCCCAAGATTCATCCCATCCCGGTAATAATTATCGATCCCCAATTTTCCGGCCCGGCCCTTTACTCGCAACCGGGCACCACTATCGATCTGGCGCCAACCTTATTTGACCTGCTGGACTTCGATCCACCGGCGTTCTGGCAGGGGCGCTCGCTCCTAAGTCCGCCGGACCATTTTATTCCGGTCATCCTCATCGATTCGGACTATTACATCGATTCCCTGGGAGCGATCCAAAGGATATCGTCTGATTACCCGGACCTCACCGCTACTAAGAGAATTCGCCGGTATATTCGATAATCGGGCCGAGCTGTTTTAGGGTTTTTTAGTGGGCGCTGTCGTTCGCCTGGTGCGCGGAACAGTTGTCAGCCCCACCGTTGGCCCCGCCGATGGCGGGGTTGGCGGGTACATCCACAGATATCAGAGTCTCTGGGTGCCTATCGTCCCCATAATCGTTGTTTTCGACCTGTATCTTGCTGTATGTTTCAGGTCCATATCCCTTCATATTTCTTTCCTTATCGTGTTAATCTCCTTTAACCTAACGCACTTGCGCTTGAGCGGCGGATGCTGCGAGGCAATGTGTTTCTGTTGCTGATTGGTGTATCGGTTCAGACTTTTCTGGGCAGTTGGGGCTTCAAACTAAGAGAGATATTCTGCGTTTCCAAGGTTTAATTCACCCAGGCTCCGAACTACTCGTACGAAGACCAAAACTGAGCATCACTAGTCACCGTGAGACACCTGCCAGTTTTGCATTTCACGAGGTTGTGGATTTTGGGGGAAACTGGGGGATGACGTAGGTTGTCTAGTAAATAGTGTTGCCAACTTCCCGAGATTTCACTGGTATCAAGGGCAAATAACCAAATAACACGGATGATATAGGTATTAAATTAGATTTTGACGCTACCAAATCATGGACAACCTAATGAGAAAACTACTCCGCACTTTTCTAATAATGATCTTGGTTGTTGTCGTGATATCCTACTGTGATGCTCCAACTAGGTCAGATACAAGGAATACAGCTCCGGTGATTACTAGTCTAATTGCCGATACAAGTTCGGTAGTTTCAGGGGGAACCAGCACAATCAGCTGTACCGCAACTGATGCCGACGGAGATACCTTGTCTTACACTTGGAGTGCAACGCGTGGGAGCATCAGTGGCAGCGGTTCAATAGTTACTTACACTGCACCCTCCACCGAAGGGACCGATACAGTCACGTGCGTTGTGGCTGATGGTGAAGGAGGTACGGATGATGAAGTGGTGTTTATCCAGGTAACCTCAGCTGGGAATTCAAATATTCAGCAGATCTATTATGTGGGTGTTGCTGGGGCCAGTTTTGAAATATTCAGTATGAATTATGATGGCGCCGGAAAAACCCAGATCACTAGCAACTCCACTAATCATTCCAAACTTCAATTTTCCCCTGACGGCACAAAACTGTATTTCCAGACCCAGTCGAGCCAGGATATATACTTGGCATATGTAGATATCAACACCGCTGCTGAGCAACTAATTACGAGCATCAAAGCCGCCAATAATTTTACGTATTATGCCGCCTATTCATCCTATAACGATTACGTCGTATACAGTCAGGACCAGGGAGATGGACCAAGTTTGTACCGTTCTAATCTCGATGGAAGTTCCATCATGCAACTGACGAATCCCTGGTCTAGCAATCCGGCCGTTTCACCGGATGGTACCAAGATAGCCTATTCAGAAAATGGAATCTACGTAATGGATAGTGACGGCACCAATGCGCGAAAAGTTTTCATCTATAATATTGGTAGTAACGGGCCAACTACGGGGCCGATCCGGTTTACCTCTGATGGTGAAAGCATCGTGTTCCCTGGCCGTTCTGGTGGGAATCCCAGCGAAATATACCGGGTGAATATCGATAGCACCGGATTGGTGCAGCTGACTGATAACGATGTCCCGGATCTCGCTCCGTCCATTTCACCAGATGGGACCCAGATAGTATTTCTCCGTGTTCCAGCAGGAGAATTCTGGACGGGCGATATATATATCATGGATGCTGATGGCTCCAACCAGACGATGCTAACCACCGGAGCGCAAGTGCGTGGGAATGAGGGTATAGAATTTTCCCCCGATGGAACCAAGATTGTTTTTACATCGGAGCAGGACAGCCCCAATTCCGGACGAATATTTATCATGAATGTGGATGGCTCTGAGATGACCCGGATTACTGACGGCCCATATCAATCTATGTATCCACGCTTTAAACCGACGGGAAACTGATACCAGTACGGCTGCCCGCTTCCAACCCTAGACCTTTTCGCAACAGGTTCATTGTCACTGCATTTCCGCGTAGGGAATCGCCGGGCGGCAGCGCTCGGTGTTTCTTGGATATTGGGGCCACAAACTAAGAGAAACACTTCGCCGTTCCAAGGTTTAATTCATGGAATCCCGCCAATCCGCCAGCCGGCACCGGTAGTTCCCATATGGAGGAACCATCCACCTCCCGCGTCCGGAAACCACCCTTCACCATCCACTTTTACAGGGGGCTGGGGGAGCAGCCTATGAACCGGGACCTCTGCCTGCGGTTATATAACGGAACTTGCAGATTGTAATCCTATATGATAGCATTATGTTATAGTAGTGATTATACAGAAGTTACTATTCAATCCGTGGACACCCCGCTTTCCGCAAGGGACCACCGCGGTTTAATATAGAAGGAGGGTATGATGAAATATGACCTGCCCATCATCGCAAAAGCGGTCCGCATCGCTGTTCTGGCGCTTCTTTTCCTGGCAATAGGTTGCCAGCAGCAGGATGCCTCACAAGAGTTGAAGCCCATTAGTAAGGTTTTTACGGAAGCCTGGAACACGGGCAATCTGGACCCATTGGATGACATTATCGATCCACAGTTTGTGATGCTCGAAGGATCTGATACTTCGGCTGTTGGCCTCGATTCCCTAAAACAAGTCATTACCGCTATTCGAACAACCTACCCGGATTTCCACATTACCGTTGATGAGGCTATTTACATAGGTGATAAGGGTGCGTCTCGCTGGTCAATTACGGCCACAAACACCGGTCCCGGCGATATTCCGCCAACCGGTAAGCAGGTGACAGTGACGGGAATCAGTTTTGTTCGATTCGCAAATGGTAAAATAGTTGAACAGAGGGTCGAGTACAACGTCTTGAGCTGGGTGCTGCAGCTGGGATATACCCTTACGCCTCCACCAGGCCCAGAATAGTCGTCCATAACGGGCCCGGAACGACAGCAGTTGGGGCTGTGCCTCCTCCCCGGGGAATAGCGGCGATCAACTAAGCGCCGCCAGCCGCCGGTCAATGGACGGGTGGCTATGGAACAGGAACTCCACCGCCGGGTGGGGATCGCGGTCGGCCAGGTTCAGGTCGGCCAAACGCTCAAGCCCGGAGGCCAACGCTGCCCCTGAGCCCATAAGCTCCCTGGCAAACTGGTCCGCGGAAAATTCCCTGCGGCGTGAGATGTAGTTGCTGATGGGCCCGGTGACAAAGCCGTAAACGCCCAATAGCAGCCCCAGCCAGGGCAGGGCCGCCAAGGCGGTTACGTCCCCACCGGACAGTCCGGCGTGCAGGCGGGCCACGATGAACAATCCGGCGAAGGTGATGGCAGTGCCCTCAGCCAGCCCCTTCCAGATGTGGCGCAGGCGAAAATGCCCCAGCTCGTGGGCCACTACAGCCAAGATTTCCTCGTCGGTGAAGTTGTCCAGCAAGGTGTCGGCCAGCAGCACCCGCTTGGAGCGCCCCAGCCCCGTGAAGGCGGCGTTGGCCTTTTTGGTGGTCTTGCTCAGGTTGAAGCGGAACACGCCCTGGACTTGCAGTCCCACCGAGCGGGCCAACTCCCGGATGCGCCCTGAAAGGGATGCCCCTTATCCAACGGCTCGAACTTGTAGAACAGGGGGAAGATCAATACCGGCGCCAGCCGCCCCAGCACTATCGAGAACAGGAACAGCACCACCCCCACCGGCAACCACCAGCCGGCGCCGAAGGTCCGCAGGCAGTAATAGAACACCAGCGCCAGCGGCAGGCCGATGACGCCCCCCACCAGCGAACCCTTCAGCCGCTCCCAGCCCCAGGCGGCGATGGTCTGGTTGGAAAGGCTATACTTGTGCTCCAGCCAGTAGCCACTTGTAAAGGATAGGGGCAATGCGTATACCTGCACGATCAGTCCCAACGCCAGGCCGAACAACAGGAAATGGAGGTAGGGATTGGGGCTGTAGGCGGTGATCTCAACCAGCCGGGCAGAGGCCGAAGTGAGCACCAATAGCAACAGGTAGCCCCAGCCCAGGGCGGTACCGGTGAGCGCAAGCAGCAGCTTCTGGCGGTGATAGCGTTTGGGCCGGTCGGCGGTGGTCATTTAGGTGCCCTACCTGAGGCCCGGCGA
>JACZSB010000132.1 GCA_022574435.1 Fidelibacterota bacterium | reverse complement strand
AGGCGGCCATTTTCATCACTGCCCTCCTCACACGAGCGGTAAATTTATCGGTGCCCGGCGGCAAAAGAAACCCCGGTGAAACAGATGGCGGCCGGTCAGTGTGGGGCCGGCAGCCGCATCCGCCCGACCACAGGGGCCGCCTGAAGGGCCAGCCTTTTTATTGTGCTCCGGGAGGTCCAGGAGGCCCTGGTAGGCCGGTTAGGACGAGGATCACCGCAGTTCCGTCCATGCGGCTAAAACCCATTCTACCCAAATAAAAGTGCCGCAGCGGCGCAGCGACCATTTCTTTAGGTGCGGTGCTACCTTAAATTGTGGCCGGAATTTCGCTCCCTGCTAAACCCCGGAATGACCCGGCAAAATGTTAGGGGCTGGGCGGAAAAAATGACCACTATTGGGATAATGGATAAGAAGGTAAACACCAAGGACCTTAAAGTCGGCATGTTCATCAACCTGGGTGGATCATGGTTGAACCATTCTTTCTTGCGGCCCGCTTTCAAACTGCACTCCGACAAGCAGATCGCCAAAATTATCAAGAATGGATTCCGCTCGGTGATGGTGGACCTGGACCGCAGCGATCCGGCCGTGGTGCGGGAGCTGGAGGGTAAGCAAGCCGCCTATGAACGCGAATATGCCGGCCTGCGTAGCGAGGCGCTTGATCTGCCGGTCGATTTCAATCCTATGGAGCAGATTTCCGATGAACTACGGGAGGCAATCGAGGATCATAAATTAGCCCCCCGGAAAAAAGCCGAGGCGGTGTACGCCCATTCCATCAGGATGATGGATAGCATACTGGAGAAACCCAGTGCGGAGAATATCCTTAGTGGCAAGAAAATAATCTACACCACGGTCGACCACATCCTGGCCGATGATGATACCGCCGATGCCCTGAGCCAGATCACCTCCCATGACTATTATACCTACACCCACTCCGTCAACGTGGGTCTGTTCTCGGTGCTGCTGGCCAAGGAAGTGTTCAAGGATGGCCATGACCACAATATGCAGGAGTTGGGCGCCGGTTTCTTTCTCCACGACCTGGGCAAGTGCGACGTCCCTGCCGACCTGATCAACAAACCCGACCGGCTGACCCCTGACGAGTGGCAGTTGATGCGCGATCACCCGTCGAAAGGCAACAAGCTACTGGCTGACGCCAAACAGCTGACCAGGGAGTGCGGTGTGATTGTCATGCAGCACCATGAAAGGGAAGACGGCTCAGGCTACCCCTTACGTCTTCGTCATGATGAAATCCATCTATATGGACGCATCTGCAGCATTGCCGATGTATACGACGCCCTGACCTCCACCCGGGCCTACAAGAAAAAGCTGCCGCCCTTCGATGCCCTGGCAGTCATGAAAAATGAAATGCTCCACCACTTCAACCGCGAGCTGTTCGGCAGCTTCGTGACGCTGTTCGCTTAGAGAATAGGCCGCATTCACCGATACAATCAGCTTGGTACGCGAATAAATGCCGCCAACTATTCAAAATTGCATTCGATCATCTAGCGGCAGGGATGGAGATTGCCGCCGCTGGCTGTTCTATATGATGGTGGCTTTCCATTGGACGGCCGGCCCGCTATCCGCCCAGGCAACCGCCCCGGTGCCTCTACAACGACTCACAGGCGTGATCACGCTGGACGGCCTGAGCGACGAGGCCGCCTGGGAGGCTATCGTGCCGCAGCCACTGGTAATGTCGTCACCCACTTACCTCGGCGACCCCACCGAAAGAACTGAAATCCGGATCGCCTACGATGATGATTTTATCTACGCCGCCGGCCGCTTCTACGATTCCGACCCCTCCGGCATTCGGGGCAATGCCCTAGCGCGGGATGGCCTAACCCCCGCTGAAGACGGCTTTGGTGTCATCCTGGATACCTTCAACGACAACGAAAACGCCCTGGGGTTCGTCACCAACCCGGCCGGTCTGCGGGAGGACTGGGCTATCTACAATGACGCCGAATCCGACGAAGGATTCCCTGTCAACAGCAGTTGGAATACTTTCTGGGATGTGGCGGTGGTCCGCACCCAGGAAGGTTGGTTTGCCGAGATGCGCATACCCTTTTCCAGCCTCCGTTTTCAGGACAACGAGGGCCGGGTGGTGATGGGATTATTAATCTGGCGCTACATAGCCCGCAAGAACGAAGTCATCAGCTACCCGCCCATAGATCCAAAGTGGAACTGGGGTTTCCTCAAGCCCTCCATTGCCCGGGACATCGTCCTGGAGGGGATCTACAGCCGCAGCCCGGTGTATGTCACCCCCTATGCTCTGGGTGGCCTGGGCCAGGAGCAAGTACTCAGCGGCTCCGGCTATCAACCGGATAGCCAGAACCAGAAAAACGTGGGGCTGGATGTCAAATACGGCCTCACCAGTAACCTGACCCTGGACCTGACGCTGAATACCGATTTCGCCCAGGTGGAGACCGATGAAGAGCAGATCAACCTGACCCGTTTCGCCCTGTTTTTCCCGGAAAAACGACTGTTCTTCCAGGAGCGCTCCAGCGTCTTCGATTTTCGCACCGGTGGACCCAATCGCCTGTTCTACAGCCGCAACATCGGCCTCTACGATATCGGCGATGATGACTTTCGGCCCGTGCCCATTATCGCCGGCGCCCGGCTGGTGGGCCGCATCGGCGATTGGGATGTGGGGCTGCTGGACATGGCCACCACAGCAGCCACCTTCTATCCTGAGTCAGGCGATACGGTGGATGTTCCCTCGGAAAACTTCGGTGTTGTGCGTCTGCGGCGACAGGTATTTAATGAAAATTCCTACCTGGGCGGTATGCTTACCAGCCGCACCGACAGGCAGGGCCGATACAACTACGGTCTGGGGCTGGACGGCACCGTGCGGGTCGTGGGCGACGATTACCTGCTTTTCAACTGGGCCCAAACCATCGATAGCGGCTACCGGAGCACCGTCTCTACCCTGGATGCCAGCCGCATAAACCTGTTTTGGGATAACCGGGGCAACGCCGGGTTTGGCTATAACTTCGGCTTTAGCCGCAGCGGCCCCGAATACCTTCCCAGCATGGGTTTTGAATCCCGTCACGACTATTACCGCCTGGGGAGCAACGTTTCCTACTCCTGGATGCCCGGCGAAGATTCTCCCACCTACCGCCATACCCTGAACCTGGAGTTCTCCACCTTCTATCGCAACAGCGATGGGGGCCTGGAATCGGCGGAAGTAGGACCAGCCTGGGACTACGAGAGCAAGACCGGGGCTTCGGGCAGGGTCTGGGCCAAGGGGCTATATGAAGACCTCCCCGATATCCTGGAGCTCCCTGAGGGCACCCATGTGCTACCCGGCCAATACCGGTTTTACGATATTGGCGGCTACTACCAAACCCCCTGGGGCCGGCTGCTGCGAACCGGCCTATTCGCCACCACCGGCCCATTTTACGATGGCTGGCAGCTTGCTATGGGTGCCGGCCCGGAATGGACAGTGTCTCGTCATCTGAGTCTAGGCGGGAGCTACAGCCTTAACCGCGGCTGGTTCCCCGATCGCGACCAGACCTTCACTGTGCACCTGGTATGGTTCCGCGCCAAGTTGGCTTTCAACACCCGGTTGTCCACCAGTGCCTTCATTCAAATCAACAGCGCCGATCACGAGGCGGGCGTCAACCTGCGGCTGCGTTATAACCCCCGGGAAGGAACCGATCTGTACCTGGTCTACAACGACCTGCTAAATACCGATGTGGGCCGCGAGCAGCCGCCCCTGCCCCGCTCCAGCGAACGAACCCTGTTGCTGAAATATTCAACCACTTTCTGGCGCTGACCACGCTGAACAGCAATAATACTGCTATATCGAGGCACACCTTTTGCTGTTAATTTCAGTTGGCATAGGCCGCTGCAATATATGAACCCGGTCCCCGGTGGGACCGGATAGATGGGCCGTAGCATAATTGGCAATGCATCCGGCTGTTAACCGGACGATTGGTGGTTCGAATCCACCCGGCCCAGCGACCCTTGGAATTGAAAATTGTAAATTGTAAATTGCAAATTGAAGAGTGTTGCGGATAAGGCGGGCAATCAGTCGATATAACACGGGACGAGCCGTACGCTCTGACCTGTAGGCCCAGGCTCCACTTTCAATTTTATGCTGCCAAAAACCGAATAGACTTAGCGTACTTGCCGCATCCATAAGAACTCTGGTAAGTGCCCGGCAGCCAGAAATAATTTTAAAACAGCAACTTGGCTACCCGGCCGTTACATGATTCCGTACCATCGGCTTATAAAAGCGTTAGGCAAACTGTAGGTTTGTGATGTTAAAATCGCCGGTATTAGTGAGATCGCTAACTCTCTAAAGCGTACCCAAAGGGAGAATAATGAAGAAGCTGCGCTGGTTTGATCGCTATCCAAAAACGATTCTGGTGGCGGTCAATATCATTGTGATTGTAGTACTGCTAGTGATAACGGAACTAATACTCAAGTTCGGCTTGGGGTTGGGTAATGTGGTTTTGTACGATTCCAATCCAATATATGGGTATAGGCCCTTGCCTAATCAGGAGACCACGCGGTTCCGGAATTCGCGGTTGAAGTTTAATAACCTGGGGTTGCGGACAGACGAAGATTGGGACGAGAATATTGAGAATAAGATCCTATTCATTGGCAATTCCGTCACCTATGGAGGTTCCTATATAGCCAATAATGAGCTTTTTACTCACCTTGCGCTGGAGGGCCTAACAGGGTACCTGGGCGGCAATGCAGGCGTCAACGGCTGGGGCATTGAAAACATGTATGGCCTGGTGGTGGAAACCGAATTCCTGCCCGCCAGGACATACGTAACCATGGTAGGCAAACACGATTTCTACCGGGGTCTAACCCGCTTGCCGGGCCTGCCCTACTGGTGCAACCAGCCGACCTTCGCCCTTAAAGAACTCCTGTATCATTTCTACTATCTGCAGAACAATAAGCGCTACCGGCGCTGGCAAACTTATGCCGATGATGAGTTTACTGCACAGGTTGTAGAGAAGGCGGTGCTCAAGCTGAAGGAGATCGATGAGTATATCAGATCCCGCGATTATATGCACCTGATATACATTTCTCCATCAGTTGATCAACTTCTGGGCAGTGAGGAGAAGGACTCGCTGGTCATGAAATACCTGGAAAAGCATTCATTGGAGGTAACTTATCTATTTGACCGGATTAAGCAGCTCAACAGTGATCCCGAGATGATACGGAGCTGGTTTAGCAGCGGTATCCACCTTGAAAAACAGGGCCACGCGGTCTGGGGCAGGCTAATTCATGAGGATCTGAAACAACTGCAGATAGGCAATGCGTTTCCGGATAAAACCGCAAAACAGGCGATGTAGGTGGCAAGCCATGATGCTAACGGGGCTGATAAGGGGCCATAGCATAACTGGCAATGTCCGCCAGCCGGCGGATTAACCGGACATCCATGGATTCGTCCCGCTTCATATGAAACTTAATCAGACCCCGCAGAATGATTTAATCCGGCAGAAAGCGGGGTGGGGGAATCCCGCCCGGTTCAAGCCATTTTCATCCATCGTCAGTCGAAAGTGTTCAACGCGCTCTTCATTAGTCTCACGCTTTGTTTTTGGCGGACGCATCTGAAAATACAACTCCCGGTCCAGAAGTAATTACCGACGGAAAACCGCAGGTATTTCAACCACGAAATAGTTCTAGAACTTGTTACGTATGCGGAGTTTGCCTGGCCTGGCTATGCGTTGCCCGGCCCTGCTCTAGCATGCCTCCCTAGCCCCGGCCTAGCTGCCCTGCCAGATGACCGAGCTTATCTTGGTTGGCGTAGCAAACCCCTTCAGCAGAACCTCGTCCGGCTGGCCAAATTTAAATCCTTTGCCGGCGCTCAGTTCCTGTACGGTGTGGGCCACCAGAATTTCTTCAGCAGCGGCATGGTCGCAAATGCGCGCCGCCAACTGTACGGACGTGCCGAACAGATCCTGGTTCTTTTCCACCGGCTCGCCGGCGCACAGCCCGATTCGCACGTGGAGATCATGCTTGGACTCGCCCTTGTTATTATCGCTGATGCCCCGCTGTATATCGATGGCACAGTTTATGGAGCCGGCCACCGAGACGAAGGCGGCCATAATTCCATCGCCGGTGTGCTTGACTTCCCGGCCCCCCTGCTGCTCGAGTGCACCTCGAACAATGGTGTCGTGCACTTGCAGAACCTCCATAGCCCCCGCGTCACCCAACTCCTGGGTCATTTGCGGGGAGCCGACCATATCGGTGAACAGGATAATGCGGAGCGATGATCCGGTTTGGGTGGTTGCGTGGTCCATAGCCGCCGCGGTCTGGTCAACGCGACCAAGAAATGCCTCGACCACCGCTTTGTTGACCTCAATCATTTTTTTAGCCTCCATACCGTGCGCTGCGCGATGCAATGCATTGGCCTGTTCAGCGCTGGGCGCCTCAACAAGGCAGTTGACGGTACCGGAGTCTTTATTTAACCAATAAGTAAGAATGGTGGATCCGTACTTATCCTGGAAGGCAATATCTGCCATGTGCGCCTTGGCCAAATCCTCTTCGGTAGCACCTGGGGCATCGTGTATATCCATGAAAAGCGGCATAGATCGTTTATCCTTCAGCGGTGATTAATGGGTCGGCAGCCTTAAATAAAATAAGTGGACAATTTATAGACGGGCCGGAATTACCCCCCGTCAAATGGTCTCACTGCCGTAGGCGGGCAAAATTAATACCCTGGTTGCCCAAGCTCTACTAAAACTCAAGCCTCGGCCAAACAGCCTACGGCGATCCCTGCCGGGCCTAATCAACACATTCATCAGCACATCTAGTGTCACCCGGCTACCGAGCTCTCGCGCCTTCGCCATTGTAGGTCGGCGTAGTGGCGGGTTAATCTTCACCCGACACCAAATGAGGTCCTAGAACATGTATAAAGTGTATGGCATGCGCACGTCCGGGAACTGTTACAAGGTCAAACTCCTGCTGGAGCAGTTGGGCGAGCCTTACGAATGGGAAGAAATTCCCTCCACCAGGGTACAGCCCCGGACCAAGGAATTCTTTGCCATAAATCCCAATGGGAAAGTGCCGGTGCTCCGTTTAGCCGACGGCCGCCACCTGCCCGAGTCCAACGCAATCCTGTTCTACCTTGCTGAGGGTACCCCCTATCTCCCCGAGGACCGATTCGACCGTGCTCAGGTGCTCCAGTGGCTGTTTTTTGAGCAAAACAATCACGAGCCCAACGTCGCTGTGGCCAGATTCATTAAGCGCTACTACCAGGAAACCGATTCCCGGTGGCAGGAGCTGCCAACACTCCACGA
>JACZSB010000131.1 GCA_022574435.1 Fidelibacterota bacterium | reverse complement strand
CAAGGCCTCCGCCAGCTGCCTATGATCCACATCCCCGGTGGCTACTACCAGCAGGCTGCCCCGGCCATAGTAGCGGTCATGGAATTCTGTCAGCTGTGCCCCGGTCAGGCGTTTCACATCCGCCTTTTGCCGGTCGAACGGCGGCGTATAGTTGGGATGTCCCTCCGGGTAGGCCAGCTGACTGAAGCGTAGCTGGGCCTGCTCATGGGTGCTTTCCTGGTCCCGCAGCAGATTACCGAGCATACGTTTCTTAAGGGATTCCAGATCGGCCTCCTCGAACGCCGGCTCCCGCAACTGTTCAGCCAGCAGTTCCAGCACCAATGGCATATGCTCGCGCAGGCAGCGGGCGGAGAAGTTCACCCGGTAATCATCGGAGCTAAAGGAAATTTGGGCGCCCACCGACTCCAGCAACCCGCTGATGGCGAACTTGTCCCGCTGACGGGTCCCTTTGTCCAACATGGCGGCGGTTACATCGGACAAGGCACAATTATCGCTGGAATTGAAAACTTCCCCGCCGTACAGGCTGCCATAAATGGTCACCACATCCGGGACGCCCATAGGCATGGTCACCAGCCGCAAGCCCGGCGCTACTTCCCCGCTGGTCATCCTGTCTGCCAATCCGGCGGGAGCACTCATTTGGCGGGATCCATCACTTCCGTACCGCCGTCGCTTTTGTCGGCTAGCGGCACAAACCAGCCGGTGGTACTCTGATCTTCCTCCAGGTAGAGCCGCGCCACTCGCTGCACCTCGGTTGCTGTCACCTCGGTCAGCCGGTCTAAAAAGGTGGTGTAGTAGGTCCAGTCGCCCATCGAGATGGCTTCGTTCAAGGCCGAGGCAATTGAGTATGAACCGTCCCGCGAAAAAGCCACTTGCGCTTTGGCCATAGCTTGAGCCCGGGCCACTTCCTGGTCCTCTACCCCTTCATTCTTCACCTGCTCCAGGGTCTCCAGGATCAGATTCTCCACCTGCTCATGGCCGGTGTCCGGTGTGAGGAAAGCATAGATCATGAACAAACCGTTATCTCGAAAAGGATGGTTCCCCACCTGGACATTGGTTGCCAGACCGCTATCGATAAGTAACCGGTAAAACCGGCTGGTCTTACCGCTGCTCAGGAGGTTGTTGAGCACGGCCAAGGGATAGTTGTCTGGGTGCGATCCTGGCGGGGTTTTATAGGCCACCCCCACAATACCGGCCTCCCCGGTCCGTTTGATGATGAACCGCCGGGGACCCTGCTGCCTCGGTTCGGTGGTATACATTTCCGGTATGGGCTCCGGGGAGGAAGGCAGGGCGCCGAATTGGCGCTCGATCAGGGAGAGGACTTGTTTCGCCTGGAAATCACCGATTACGGTTACCGTGGCGTTGTTGGGCCAATAATAAGTGTCATAGAATTGCCGTAGACGTTCGGTGGAGACACCTTCGATGTCGGACTGCCAGCCGATGGTGGAATGGTGGTAGGGATGAGCCTGGTAGGCAGTGGCCCACATGCTTTTTTCCAGCGACTCCCAGGGGTCGTTCTCGCCCCGCTCGAACTCATTTCGTACCACGGTCATTTCCGGTTGGCGGTCGCTATCCCGGAGCAGGGCGTAACGCATGCGATCCGCTTCCACAGCCATGGCCGACTCCAGGTGCTCTTTAGGCAGCAGCTCGAAGTAGTTGGTGCGGTCCAACCAGGTAGTGGCGTTCAGGCGGGCGCCCACGTTCTGCAGTAGGGTCCAGATGGTATCCCCGCTATCCTTATTATAGTTCCGCGATCCCTTGAACATCAAGTGTTCCAAAAGATGGGTGGCCCCTGTATGTCCGAGGGCTTCGTTGCGGGAACCAACCAGGTAGGTTACCATGAAAGTCACTACCGGTGCGGAATGCTCCTCAAGCAGCAACACCGTTAAGCCGTTGGTTTTCAGTAGGTACTCTGAAATTCCACCGGATGATTTAATCTTGGAATAATTGGTCATGTCTTCTTTTCAATATGAATTCGATGCTTGTAGAACCGTCCGGGCCGGCGGGGATCGCGGCGTAACTCAGGCACATAAATGCACCATTTGTTGGAACTTAAGCGATCTTCCAGTTTAGAATCGATAGAAACTGCCGATAGGGGAATCAGCAGAGGGTATTCCAAGATAAGTGGCCCAAATCACAATATGGAATTTGGGGCAAATTTGTTCTCGACTGAAGACAATTATTTGCATAAGCTTCGGCCAGGCGGAAATTATTAAGGATAATATACCATGAACGCAAAACGAATATGTATTGTAACGATTGCCGGCCTGCTGGTTTTTAGCGGTTGCGCCAAGGAGGTTGTTGAAGAAGCGCCGACCCCTGACGTGGTGGCTATGGAACCGGTTGTCGAGGAGGCGCCGGAGATCGAAGAAGAGCTCCCGGTGATGGAACCGGAGGAGGAATTCATCACTGAAATACCACCGGCCACCATTGAAATACCTGAAACGCCGGCCCAGGATGTGGAACTCGGATTACATCCTGACAGCGCCTTGTTCCGCTACATGATCCGCCCGGATGATTGGTTATCCAAAATTGCATTGAAGGAATATGGCAACCCTCGGGTCTGGCGCCGGATTTACGAATGGAACCGGGAGACTATCGGCGGAAATCCCAACTTGATATACCCCTATCACGAGCTGGACCTGTTTAAACCTGAGTACGAGGTCACGGAGCAGATCGTCGACTTCATCGTCCACGAAGTACAGCCGGGCGAAAACCTGTGGTCCATCGCGGTACAAGAGTACGCCGACGGCAAGGCCTGGAGTATCTTATTCTGGGATAATGAGGAGTTGCTTAACGCCAATTCAGGCATGCTGAAACCTGGAATGCGGTTGCAGGTGCGTACGCAAATCTGGTCGAACCGCTAAGATATCACCCGGATTTATGGCCATTAAAAGGCCCCGTATTTTCGGGGCCTTTTTAATAATATACTACGGGCGGCCTGCTAGCCCTTTTTCTTCTGGAGCCTCTGCACCCGTTTCTGCACCGACTTATATCCACGGTATTTGGGGTAATTATCCAGCACGAGGTGCAGGGTATGAATGGCGGCGTCCAGGTTTTTGAGGTCCGATTGATAGATATCGGCAGCTTTGAGGATACCGTCCACAGCCCTCTCATTGTCCTCGGGATACCGTTGAAAAATATCCAGGTAATAGGTCACGGCGGCATCATACTGGCGGGTCTTTTTCGAGATGGCAGCCAGCCCCTCTAGTGCGGGAATCCCCACGGACCGATCTTCGCCATAGGTTGACAGGATTTCTTCATAGACGGCTAAGGCGCCGGCCGGCGAAGCCAGCTTGTTACGCAGCAGGTTGGCAAAGCCGAATAAAGCGGCCGGAGCTAAAGGATCGGCCTCGTATGTATCTGCCAGGTGGCGGTAAAGGTCGGCGGCCATTTTGGGGCGTTTCAGCTCGGTCTCGTACAGCCGGGCTTGGGCCATCAATGCGGCGGGCGCCCGCTCGTTATCCGGAAATTCCACCAGGAAGTCATCGTACCGCTGGGCGCCAAGCTCATGCATCTCCAGGTCGGAGGCGGTTACTTTGGCCAGGGCATAAGTGACCTGGGGAAGGTACTCGCTTTCCGGGTACATTGACCGGATCTTCATATAAGTTAGAATCTCCGTATGGAATTCACCTAAAGCATGATAGGTTTGGGCGACCCACACGTGCAGCTGGTCCGCCTGGAAAACAGAAGGATACAGGGCCAGGAATTGCTGCGTTTCAGCTATAAAATAGTGGCGTGCATCTATGTGCTGCAACGTGCGGATGTGGTCCAGGAAGTGTAAGTAACGGTAAAAGTATTCATTCCCCACGTTCATGGAGTCGGAGTTGAGCGCTACCTCGTAATAGAGCCGGCCGATCTCGTCATTTTTGCCCAGCTGCTCCTCAATCTGTCCCCTGGCGTGTAGCCCGGCCTCGGACTCGGAATAAAGGAATACAGTTTTCAGATAAGTCAGCGCTCCCTGCACCCGGTCATTCTGGGCATAGTAGTGTTCGGCCAGCAGGTTCAACGCCTCGGGTGTATGGCCCCGTAATTCAGACCAGCGCAGATATTGGCGGAATTCGTCCAGCTTGTAGCGGGCCAGCTCCTCGCCGCCGGCGCCGCTGAACAGGCGGGTGAATCCCCTACTCTTGACTTTATAATCCGTCATTACCCGCAGGTGCGCCAAGTACTGGGCATCGGTGGTGGAGTCAATGACTTCCTCATCGACCGCCATCATGGCGTTTTTCAGCTGCTCGTACATGCCCGAAAGGCCTTCCTGGTTGGCGAATAATTTTCCTTCCAAACCTTGTAGCATGACCTTCAGGGCCGCTACCGTATCGGTGAAAGCGCGTTCCAGGCTGTCGGCTACCAGCAAGTCGGATTGGGCCTGCCCCAGCAATACCATAACGGAATCATCGAGAACCACCAACGAGTCGTAACGCGCCCGGAGTTCCCGCCCACGGTGAAAACTGTCGGCCAGGGAATCACTTAAGACACTGAGTTGCACGATGTGCCGGCGGTTGTCGGCCGCAGCCCGGTCGTACAGGATCCCTATATGGGAAAGGCTGTCGGCCGCCTGTTGCAACTCAGCCTGGACTTGGCCCAGAGTGTCGGTCAAACCGGCCACGCTCTGTTCCAGCTGACGCCGGGTGAAGTTGGCGGCCTCCAACTGTTCCTGTCGTAGGAATAACGTGTCCTGCAATAATAAAATGCGATCTTCGTAAACCTCTTCCAGGAGAGATTCACCCGCGATAGCGGCGTTTGTGTCAATTGGCGCCTGGGCCGTAAGACCGGTGACGGCTAATAAACCCAGAATACAGGCCAACCGCCGAGTGATCATTCCCCACCTGTGGGGCCATTCGTCACCCGGCTGGTATCCAGCCAGTGCTGATCTGCTGTCAATGGTGTGGTTCATGAACAGTTTGTATTCGGCTTCTCTTATAGGGTCTAACCGAGGCCTTGAAGGTACAAACTTCTATGGGGCTTGTCTAGTACCGGCGCGGGGAAATCAGCTCGTGGCGCTTAGTCGCTGGCGGCTTCTTTTTCCAGGCATATGTCGCAATCACAGAGACGGCGAAGGTAATCGTAAGTATAGATACCGGTGGAATGACCATCAGCCCATAACAGTTGCCAGGCGTAGTGCCCTACCGCTTTCAGCCCGGACAAACGGTAGCTGTCGGTGGTGAGATCCGGCTTATCGGCCGGCATGAGGCGTCTTCCCAACAGGTCTGGTTCGCCGCGACAGTTCGCGCAGGGGCAGGCCCGCCGCAAACTCTCTTGTGATAGCAATGATTCGTGTCCATCCTGCCACGTAACGGCCAGGAACTCGCCGAATTTCTGATATGATGCTGGTTCATTCATGTGCAGCGCTAAATTAACCCTAAGGGTTGATCTCCCACAACCACCCGATTCAGCGCTTGCCCGTCCAGCCCCACGGTAGTACCTTGATCCTCCCATGAGACTAACCGGCTGAAAGGAATCGGTTCTGCTGGCTCAGATTCCACTGTTACTGGCAACCCTGGGACTATGTGGTCCGGTGGTGATCTCCGAAGTAATGATCGACCCCCAGGGGACCGACAGCCCCAACGAGTTCGTGGAGCTGACCAACATCAGCAATGAGCCGGTGGACCTAACCGGCTGGCGGCTGGGTGACCTGAACTCCACCGATGAGCTCTCAAGCGATAGCCTCATCCTGTGGCCCGGTGAATATGCCGTGATCTTCGAGGGTGATTACATCCCAGACAGCGGCGCCTACGCCGGGCTGCTGCCGCCGGGGACTCACATACTGTTTGTAGACGATAATTCCATCGGTAACGGCCTGGCCAACAGCGCCGACAGCCTGTTTCTACTCGACAGTGCCGGAACAATAATTGATAGGATGGGATGGTCTGAAACGCCGGCCGAAGGTTTCACCCTGGAGAAGGTGCTGCTGGGCGAATGCGACACGCCCGGTAACTGGCGTTCCAGTCTCCAGCCGTTGGGCACCCCGGGAAATATCAATTCCGTGAGTGGACAGATAATCGACCTTTCCCTGGACTCCCTTTCCTGGCAGTTGGTATCCGCACCCAACTATTTCGATCTGACGGCCACCGTATCTAACTTGGGTTTAAGGCCCGCGGCGGCGCAGCTGGTGGGGCCAGGAGGTCAGCTGGCCGTGGTGCCCGAGCTGGCGGTGGGGGCCACCTTCGCGGTGATATTTGACTGGAGCGGTCCCGACTCCCGGTATGGTTTTTATGCCACAAACATCTGGGTCACTGCCGCTGGGGATTACGACCAGTCCAACGATTCCCTGGACATCGAGGTTTATCTATCGGCGCCAGCCGCGGCGGTGCTGATCAGTGAGGTTATGTACACGCCCCTAACCCTGGACCCGGAATGGGTGGAGGTATTCAATCCTTCGGGGAGCGTCATCAATCTCAAGCAGTGGCTGCTTTGGGATCAAGCCACAAGCGCTCCCTTACCGGAGTTCAACTTGATTCCCGGTGGGTATTTGGTCCTGGCATCCGACTCCAGCACCGCCAGCGGGTGGCCGGACGGGATCGCTCTGGTGACACCGGCAGGATTCCCGATCCTCAACAACAGTGGCGATCAGGTGATCTTAACCGATCCCTACTCCGTTGTTATCGACCAGCTGGACTATACGCCGTTGCCGCAGACCACGGCCGGTATCTCTCTGGAGAGAGTTGTTCTTGACGGGGGCGACCTAGAGGGGAATTGGCAGCCCAGTCTGCGGCCCCTGGGCACCCCCGGCGGCCCCAATTCCGTGGCGGGCCGGGTGATAGACTTCTCCCTGGACTCCCTGTCCTGGCAGTTAGTATCCGCACCCCACCAGTATACGCTAACCGCCACCGTAACTAACCGGGGCCTACGGGCCGCCGAGGCGCAGCTGGCTGGACCGAAGGGTCCACTGGCCGTTGTTCCGGAGTTGGAGGTAGGGGCTACGTTTCCGGTGACCTTCGACTGGAGCGGTCCGGACTCCCTGCTGGGGTTTTATTCCACTACCATCTGGGTCACCGCCGTTGGAGACTACGACCAATCCAACGATTCCCTGGATGTGGAGGTTTATCTAACGGCACCGGCTGGGACGGTGCTAATCACTGAGATCATGTACACGCCCCTAACCCTGGACCCGGAATGGGTGGAGGTATTCAATCCCTCGGGGAGCGTCATCAATTTCAAGCAGTGGGGCTTGTGGGATCAATCCACGGGCGCCACCCTGCCTGAGTTCAACTTGATTCCCGGTGGCTACCTGGTTCTGGCATCGGATTCCAGTGCTGTCA
>JACZSB010000130.1 GCA_022574435.1 Fidelibacterota bacterium | reverse complement strand
CTTGCTGACCATTCTCTAACTTACTTATAAGTAAGTAGGTGATTCAACAGTAAACTCCCTCGAGGGTATTAAACCGTGGCTGGGCTGTATCTTCACCCCTGCAAAGGGCCCGGTTGGTGGTAAATGCCTTGCCTCCGGCCAAGACTCCCGAGCTTGTTTCCTCCCATGGCCCGTCTGGGTCGTATGAGCAAAATAGTACGGCGCTATTTCGTCGGTCGTCTTCAGCCCGCGAAGGTCCCCAAAGGGTACTTTCGCCTTGAACCCCGCCAACAGCGGAGCTCGATACTCGATGTTTAGCACGCCATAGGAGAGGCTGGATATTTGATATTGGATGAGTGCCCCTGGTGACGGGGGCGCTATGCCTTAGGCATCAGCAATCTTAATCATCCACTTCATCACCTTTGGCGCTTTGGATCAACCGCCGTAGTTCCAAGGGTAGCGCGAGTAATGCTTTCTTATCACCCTGGGCATCTGCAGCCGCTGCTTTTAACATCGATAGTACAGGCTGAGCATCAAGTACATCAGCAAGCAGCTTCCCCAGCATCTCTTCTGTTCCCATCAATCGATCAGCATCGGCCTTAGCAATGGGCATGAGCCCCTGTAGCCAAGCAATTAGACCCATAACTAACGGTTTGGTGGCATCGTGCTCAATAAATGTTTCGATGATTCTATGCAGATGGGATTCCTCATTGATATATCCTGTTATCAAGAGAGACGCCAGCGCGCCACGTTCGTCTTCATCCATAAGGGAGGGATCTAGTGCAGCCCGTAAATTTGAGATGGCTTCACCCGTTCTCCCTGACTTTATAAGAATATAAATTCTGTTATAGTTCGCGCTCAGATTATCAGCTGATTTGTCGAGTATCGAGTCATATTCTGCCAAGGCTTCCTGAGGCTGCCCTAATTCGATCAAAACCGCCGCTTTTTTATTCATAGCTTCAACCGCTGATTGGGAGAGTGACTCTATATTGCTACCTCCAAAACGCCTCACAATTTCATCGTAAACGGCTATTCCCTCAATAGGCCGATTCATAAGACTAAGTGCATAGCCCTTATTATGCAGTGCCATCGCGACCCGTTCTAATAATTCCGGTTCCTTACGCTTGCTGAAGCGCTCTACAATATCATCATATATTTCAATTGATTCCTCAGGCCGGTCCAACTGCCCCAACGCCACCCCTTTGTTGAACAGTGCCCTGGCGACCTGTTCTAATAACTCCGGTTCCTCGCGCTCGCTGAAGCGCTTTGCAACTTCATCATATACTTCAATTGATTCCTTTGACCGCTCCAACTGATCCAACGTCACCCCTTTGTTGACCAGTGCCATGGCGACCAGTTTTAATAATTCCGGCTCCTCGTGCTCGCTGAAGCGCTTTGCAACTTCATCATATACCTCAACTGCTTCCTTTGACCGGTCCAACCGCCCCAGGACCACCCCTTTGTTGACCAGCGCCATGGCGACCTGTTTTAATAATTCTGGTTCCTCGTGCTCGCCGAAGCGCTCTACAACTTCATTATATGCGGCTATCTCTTCTTCAGGCCGGTCTAACTGCCCCAGGATCACCCCTTTGTTGACCAGTGCCCTAGCGACCTGTTCCAATAATTCCGGCTCCTTACGCTCGCCGAAGCGCTTTGCAACTTCATCATATACCTCAGCTGCTTCCTTTGGCCGGTCCAACTGCCCCAGGATCACACCTTTGTTAAACAATGCTTGGGCGACCCGCACCAATAGGACCGGTTCCTTGCAATTACCGAATCGCTCGATGACTTGGGCATAATAGGCGATCTGTTCCTTAGGTCGGCCCAACTCAGAAAGGATATTCCCTTTGATGATGGTGGCATCTGCGATTACTAGAAAATTTCCTTCCTCAGCCTCGTTGTAAAGTAGGATGATCTGATTAAGGTCCTTAAGCGCAGGTCGTTGCTTCCCGATCGAACGATAACTTAAAGCGCGGTTGTAAAGAGCCGGCAGGTTTTCCGAATCCTGCCTTAACACTGCACTGAATAATTTTATGGCTTTTGAATGGTTTTCTTTAAGTGCCGATTCGATACCGGTTCTTATCAGCCCGGCATGCTCCCCCTCGGCCGAATGAACGGTTGGTATTTCCTGATCAATTTTGCCGTGGCGAGTAATATCGGTAGCCTTGGCAGGTTCTATATGGATTGCGGCATGTTCGGCTGCCTGCGCCGCCCGGTAATATTGACTGATGCCCTCAGGTGCTGAGTCTTCAAGCTGCTTTAATTCCTTGGCTTCATACCAGTTTCTTAACAAACTGACGATTAAGGGCAACAGTCCACCGCGCGATTCCTTAATGTCCATTACGATGCGCAGCAATGGTTCATTAAGCTCGTAATAGGATTCGCGCCCAATTTTGTTGCGCCGCACGAAACCGGCATAAAGCATATCGTGCAGCTGACGAGAAACAATTCGTGAATCGAGAAAGCTTCTAGCCGCAATATCGCTCACGTTTACAGCCCGGCCCCCTTGTTGGGCTATTACGCCTAAGATCTTGTTTTGCTGGGCTGACAGCCGGTCCAACCGCTGCTGATAGTAAGGGGTTAATTCGCGGTCCGCGAACTGAATGAATGGTTGTACCAGCTCTTCAAGGCCGTCATTATTTAAGAAACAGCTCAGCATTGCAAGCAATCGATGGTTCCCGCCGGTCAAAGCATAAATCGCCCGCACCCGTTTCATAGCTTGATCTTTAAGCAACTCTGCCACGAGTGCTGAATCTTGATTCAGCCGGGCCAGCATGATTAGAAATTCTTTAGCTTCCCCTTCATCCAACCGGTCGAGGTGCTCAATGCGGAAAAAGCCATAAAAAGGATGTGCTTTTGCCTGGCTCCCACTGAAAAGCTCTATTGAGGAAGCGAGCAAGGAAATGTTGGTATGTGTTTGGAGAAACCCTCTCAGATCATGTTGACCTTTCTTCTTCAGGCCGCGAAAAATAAATTCGATGTTCTCAATGATAATTATTGATGTCTGATTGTCGGTATGTTTTAGGAATATTTCCTCCATTGCACTCAGCGCCCCGTCCGGATCGCCTCTAGGAATTCGACTGATAATTTCTTCCTCGGAGAAGCTGCCCGTCGATTTTATGGCGGCATGCAGGACATCCATTAAAGATGTGATGCCGCGTTCTTCCTCTGAAAAGCGGTAGATTTTGAAACCTAGCTTCTTCGTTTGTTTTTCTTTCAGGAGACTTGTGATATAGGTCAGGAGGTGAGTTTTACCTGAACCACGGGGCCCAATTAAAAGAAAGTGGGTGGCCTTTCCTATTTTGATGGACTGTTGGAGGTTTTCCTGTATTACTTTTGCCAGTCTTCGACGGCCTTTAGTCAGTGTACTGTTCAGAGTTTCGTAATCAGAGTGTTGTGGGCTGAAGAGCATCAGTTTATAGTGGTGGTCCATCAGTTCATCTCCCCCCGAGCAAACGCCCACCATCGCCGGATGATATCCACCTTGAATTTCCACCTGCCACCGGACTTTTCAATATAATGGTCATCCTGGAGGATTCTCACCACCTCCTGTAAGAACTCGGGATCAATAGTCAGGGTTTTGGGATTGTGTTTGACCAAGTTTAGAAGTGTTCCGTCATCAAGGCCGTCCGGTTCGAGGGATAAAACGTCCAACACCGACCGTGCTTTTTCGACGATATCCTCGGGGTAATAGACATCAAGGCGTTTATCATGATGCCTGAAGCGAGCCGGATCACCTGACGCTTCAAACAGTTTTTCCGGGATTGCAGCTACGTCCTCAGGTGTATAATCGAATGGCTGTTGGTTTTTCATATATTTCACAATATGCTGGATATAGTATGGTATTTGTGAGCCAGCCTGCGCAACTGCCAGACTTACTTGCTCCAGATGTGAATATCCAATTTTTTCACCAAAGATCAAACCAGCTGCAAAAAACAGGGAATCGTGCTCATTTAAAGGAGGGACATCGAAGGTAATCAGATCGTTAGTCGGTTGGCCTTTGTATCCCTCGTCCTCGAGTTTTTTCAGCACAATGTGCAGTCCCAGTGAGCCACAGAAAACCATACGGAGGGAGGGATGTGCCATCCTAAGGGCACGTAATTCGTCTAGTACCTTGGATGCCGCGGCGTGTCCTTGAGTACTTGCGATTGAGTCGAGACAAAGCGGTAGCTCGTCGATCATAAGCACAGCATTTCGATTGCCAGCGTATTGAACGAACTCACCGATTGTTGACTGTAGAAATAGTGGCCACTCATCAGGATTCTTTATTTCTATTGTCCCTTTGATCCCCTCTAGCCCAAACCCAATTCGGCGGGCCAAGCTTGAGAAAACCCTAGCAACGTTTTTCGACATTAGCCCTTTAGCATGGAGTTCCTGGTTCAATCGGCGCACGAATTCAATAGTGGAATGAACTTTCTCGGCATCGAACCAAAAGGTTTCGGCTTGCGCTGGCTTTAATGCTTGTGCTAGTCGCAGGACCCATGTCTTACCGGTACGGCGTTCACCGATCAGGCTGATGCTGCTCGATTTAATGTCGTCCCAGAGCTTCTCAACTAATTCGTCCCGCCCATAGACGGTGCCTGGAGCTGACTTTTCGTTTACGGTAGTCCCGACGGTGAGTGTGATTGGCTTGATCTGTTTTTCGAAGGAAGTCATGAGCTACTCCACAAATACGATACTAACATCGTACGATGTTTATCACGTACGATGTTATTATCGTACGATATATTCATCGTATATTAGGGCTGGCACCAGCTCAAGGCAATTGTTTCTTTAAATTACCAGATGCACATCACCCTCCTGCGCGCCACCATCGCCATCCCAGATGCCCACTCCATTAAGGAAAAGCGCCGGGTGGTGCAGACCTTACTGGCGCTGGATCCACAGGTGCGAGCCATTGTCTGCAGCGGCTATGCCACTAACCCGGTCATGTCCAACCACGAGCACTACGGCTTCAAGGCCGTCCTGAGGAAGCCGTTCGGGGAGTCCCAATTGAAAAAGGTACTTAACACCGTACTCAGCGAGGCCTAAGGGCAGGAGACCATCAACCTAATGCTTTCCTGCGCGTTCTGTTTGACCACACAGGAACACATTTACAGCCACGGCCCCTCGATCCACAGCCCCCTTCAGGGGGCGTTTTTTTTAAGCGCTGGTCCTGGGGCCGGCAGGGCAGGCCATGCCATAATTCAAATCACTGAACATTATTACTACAAGCAGCTAAAGGAAAGAAGGCGTCAGATGCTACCCGATGTGGAAGATCATTTCACGTCGATCCAGGACCTATTGGCCTCTCCCTTTATAGACATCCACCAATTTGAATCAAGATCGGTACTCACCTGTCATATGGCGCCCAGTGGGATTCTCCGCAGTCTTAAAGCGTTTACAATCACCGAAATTGAGCTGAAGCTCATGGCGGCAGCGGCGATCATGGGACTTAGCAACAATCCAAAGATCGGGTAGAATAGTCCGGCCGCGACGGGCACTCCCACTGTATTGTATGCAAATGCCCAAAACAGATTTTGGCGGATATTCCTCATGGTTGCCTGGCTTAGCTGTCTCGCTCGCACAATACCTTTCAGGTCGCCCTTAATAAGGGTTATCCCGGCGGACTCAATGGCCACGTCGGTTCCAGTACCCATGGCGATACCAATCTGGGCCTGGGCCAGGGCAGGAGCATCGTTCACCCCGTCACCTGCCATTGCGACGATCCGCCCCTCCCGCTGCAGCCGTTTGATGACCTCATTTTTTTGGTCCGGCATTACTTCAGCCACCACTTCATCCAAATTCAATACTTTCGCTACCGCGTTGGCGGTTGTTGCGTTATCCCCCGTGAGCATGATGATGCTGAGCCCATCTTTTTGCAGAGCCTTGATTGCCGCGGGTGTTGATTCCTTCAAGGGGTCAGACACACATAGCAAACCGACTACCCGGTCCTCGATTGCCACGTAGATGACCGTTTCCCCCTGTGCGCTATGGTGCTCCGCTTGCTCCCTGAGCCTCTCGGTTTTTAGCTTAAGCTGCGTGAATAGCGCTATATTCCCGATGCTGACGGTCTGTCCGGCAATCTTCCCGGTAATGCCCATTCCGGTAATGGATTGGAATTCTTCTACGCCCTTGAGTACCAGCTCACGGTCCTTGGCAGCATTCACAATAGCCTCGGCGAGGGGATGCTCACTGCCCTGTTCCAAGCTGGCAGCCAAAGCCACTAACTGGTCTTCATCTATATCAGCATCTGTGACGATGGATGTTACCTTCGGTTTTCCTTCCGTCAATGTGCCGGTCTTATCCACCACCAACGTATCCACTTTCTCCATAATTTCCAAGGCAGCGGCATTTTTAATAAGCACTCCGGCAGTGGCGCCCCGGCCTACGCCCACCATGATGGATATGGGGGTTGCCAAACCTAATGCGCAGGGACAGGCTATGATGAGCACTGCCACCGCATTGACCAGGGCGTAGGCATAGGCCGGTTCCGGTCCCACTGCTGCCCAGATTGCGAAAGTGGCAACACTGACGGCAATCACGATGGGCACAAAATAGCCCGATACGACGTCGGCCAGCCGCTGGATAGGAGCCCGGCTGCGCTGAGCCTCAGTGACCATTGCGACAATTTTCGCCAGCAGGGTCTCACTTCCAACCCGCTGGGCTTCCATGATAAAAGTACCCGTGCCGTTGATAGTGCCGCCTGTAACCGGTTCGCCGGCGGTCTTGGAAATGGGGATCGGCTCGCCGGACATCATGGACTCGTCCACAGAGCTGCTGCCCTCCACAACCTCGCCGTCTACAGGGACTTTCTCTCCGGGGCGAACTCTCAGGTGATCACCAGGCTGGACCTGGCTCAGAGGGATGGTCTCTTCGGCGCCATCCTTCCTCACAATGCGGGCGTTGTTGGGAGCCAAATTCAAAAGAGCCCTGACGGCGTTATTGGTTTGAGAATGGGCTCGTAGTTCAAGGACCTGTCCCAACAGGACCAGCGCTATGATTACTGCTGCCGATTCAAAGTAGACGGCGACTGCTCCATCAACTCCTCTGAACTCAGCCGGGAATATTCCGGGGAAAAGGGTTGCCACGATACTGTATAGATAGGCGACCCCGGTGCCAAGTGCGATCAGCGTAAACATATTGAGACTGCGCCTAAATAATGAGTAATAACCGCGCTCAAAGAACGGTTTACCGCCCCACAATACCACCGGTGTCGCCAGCAGAAGCTGCAACCAGTTTCCCATGCCACCGGCGAGGGCCTCGTGGATTGGGTGACCGGCGAACATCTCCCACATGGTCATGAGTAATAGCGGCGCCGACAAGGCCGTGCTTACCCACAATCTGCGGGTCATATCTACCAGCGCCGGGTTAACCTC
>JACZSB010000129.1 GCA_022574435.1 Fidelibacterota bacterium | reverse complement strand
TTCGGATTACCGGAAATGGCGGAGGTACAATTATTGGTAATAGTTTATACAATAATAGCAGTGGGATTAGATGCCAAGGTGGCGCAGAACCCACTATAACCAGGAATGATATCTATCACAATGCTTGGGGAATAGTTGTGAGAAATGATTCAAGACCGTGGATTGAAAATAATGATATAATCAGTAACAGGAGAAACGGTATCGATGTCGGCTATTTTTCCTCTCCTACAATAACCATGAATATCGTTATGGAGAACCCCATTGGAATCTTTTCAGAAAATCGCCCCTCTGAAGTGTCCTATAATCTGTTTTGGGGGAATCAGAATAACCTCCAGGGAGATACACCTTTGGGGGTAGGGACACTGATAACAGTCAATTCCAATGGGGATTCTATCGACGCTTATTTCAACTTATTCCAGGATCCTCTGCTCGCCTCCACCGAACCCGAGAATTCGTCTTTCCTTCTGCTAAGAACTGGGTCACCTTGCATTGATGCTGGTGGAATGAATCTAATAGAGACAGATACCTCGGATATTGGCTCTCACCCCTATAACCAGGCAGCTCTAGGAGTGGTTCCTGAGCTAAATACAAAGCCCAATACGTATACCCTCTCCCCCGCCTACCCCAACCCGTTCAACCCATACACCACCATCAACTACGCCTTGAAGGAGGACGTGCGGGCCACACTGAAGGTCTACGACCTGCTGGGCCGGGAGGTAATAGTGCTGGTGAACGAGCACCAGCCGGCGGCCTACCACTCGGTGGTGTGGGATGGCCGGGATAGATCAGGCCGCCCGCTGCCCAGCGGTGTTTATATCGCCAGGTTAGTAGCGGGGGATTTTGTCGCGGGGATTAAGATGGTGCTGCTGAAGTAGGTGCCAGCGTAGTCCTGCTATGATCCCGCCGTTGGCGGTGAACCATAGAGTATCCAATTCCCTTCTTCTCCTTGGCGTCCCCTCGGCCAGCTCGGCACAGGCCTTGGCGGCTAGCTCTCCCTCAGCTCAGTTCAAGCCCCATCAGCCGCACCGTATCGCCGCGCTGCAGTCGCAGCAGTATCGTATCACCGCTATCGTAGCTTTCCAGGGCCCGCCGGTAGTCCCGCAGGTCGTCGATGACCTGATCGCCCACCTTGATGACAACATCCCCGGGACGCACCCCGCCGCGGGCAGCCGCGCTGTGGGGGTCCACCTTGGTCACAACCACCCCGTCGTCGATACCCAAATTGAAGCGGGCGGCCTCCGGGTGTGACAGGTCGGCCACGGCGAAACCGGTGCGCCCGAACACTGGCTCATCATCATCGGCGTCCCCGGAAAAGGAGAGGGTCGGCTCTACCTGCAGCTCGCCCAGCTTCACCGTCAAGGTCTTGCGTTTGCCATTTCGGATGATGGTCAGCTTCGGTTTATCGCCGGGCCGGGAGCTTGATATCAAGTTTCGCAGGTGGGCCGAGTCCCGAATATCGGTGTCGCCCACCTTGATAATGATGTCTTCTTCCTTCAGCCCGGCGTCTTCGGCCGGCGAGTCGTCCACCACCCGTACCACCAGGGCCCCGTCCATCGATTTCGTCTCCAATGCCTTGGCCAGGGAGGGATCCAGGGTCCGGATCTGCACACCCAGCCAGGCCCGGGTAACTTTGCCGTGCTCCACCAGGTCGTTCACCACCCGCATCACCAGGTTGATGGGGATGGCGAATCCCACCCCGGCGTTGGAGCGCGAAAACCCGTCAGTGGCGATGGCGGTATTGATCCCAATAAGTTCCCCTGCCAGGTTTACCAGCGCGCCCCCGCTGTTGCCGGGATTGATGGCCGCATCGGTTTGAATGAAATCCTCATACGGCCGGTCACGGCGGAAATTCAGGACGTCGCTACGGCCCTTGGCACTCACGATCCCGGCCGTCACCGTATGATCCAGGCTCTGGCTAAATGGGCTGCCCACAGCCAGGACCCACTCGCCGATCCGCAGCTGGTCCGAATCGCCGATCTTGGCCGCCTGGAGGCCATCCGCCTTGATCCTGATCACCGCCAGATCGGTGGCCGGATCAAAGGCCACTACTTCGCCGGGAACTTCCCGCCGGTCAAACAGCTGCACCCAGATTTCCTCGGCGTCCTCGACCACGTGATTATTGGTTACTATATATCCTTTGTCCGCATCGATGATCACACCGGAACCCAGCACCATGCCGCGTGACTCCCTCTCGGGGAACTGGTTTCCCCGGAAATCTCGGAAGGCATGCGGTATCCGCTGCCGGTATATCCGCTCCGATTTGATCGACACCACCGGGGGGTTGGCTTTGGCGGCCGCCTCGATGAAAGCCTCGTTGATCTGCTTGATGGATATCTGGCCGGCGGGCGCGGCCGGGGCCGCCTGCAGGATGTTTCCCACCACCGCAGATAAAACGATCGCGCTAATTAGCATTCTGGTTAGCTTCATGTTCGGTCTATTCCTTCAATTATTCCCATGATCAATCATAGCAGTTTCCAACCTGGTCGGGACTGTAATTGCCCGATCACTGCGTTCAATGCAGCTGGCGGGCAAATGTTTCCAGACGGGTACAGCACATCAGGCGCCTGGCCGAAAGGGCTGCACTATCCGACTGCTACCCGACGGACGGCCCCCAAACGGGCCTTGATCGTCAGAATCTGCCGCAGCAGGCGCCGCTTGTAGTGGTGGAATTCGTACTCAAAAGTGACCCGGGTATGAACCGGGTCATCCTGCAGTGTAAGCAGTAACGAATCGAACCGCTCGGACAGCCGGCTTAGTTCCAGGATCAGGGGAGTGGTTTGTCCGTTGATCTGCCGCAGCTCCAAATAAGCGTTATCCACCGCCCGTAGTAGATCCACAGTCTCCGGGGAAGATAGGGCACTGGCGAAGGCCGACACCACATCGGTCCCGGTTTCGTGCTTGACCAGCTCCCACTGCCGGGCCAGGTGGATGATCATCTCCTCGTGCCGGTCCAATACCGCCAGGAGGTACGGCAGCAGCTCCCCGAAGGCTGGGTCATCGACGCCCTCAGTGGCGCCCGGGGGTTGCCAGCCCAGGTCCGCCACCCGTGGGGGGTGGTCCAGGTCAATCAGCTGCAATACCTCCGAGGAATCGGTGTATACCGAGTGCAGCACCCGCAACTGGCCCAGCACCCTTCGGGCTCCCTGCACTTTACCCTGGCGCCATTGCTGCACTACAACTTGCTCCAGTCGTTTGATCTGCCTGATGGACAATATGTGCTGCCGAGCGATGCTGTTGCCCGTGTCGTATGGCTTGGCGCGGACAAAGAGCGCCAACTCCCGGCGGGCTTCGTTAAGATGCCCAACCCGATAAAGCTCCAGGGCGTGTTGCAAGTCAGGGGCCGGCGGCTCACACGCGGCCAGAAGTAATAATCCACCCCAGAACCAGTTTCGTCTGGCTCGTAACCTCACTGCCCTTCCTCGAGGGGCGGTTGCTCGGCGGCTACCTTCCTGGTCAGCGGAAAAGACAACCGGAAGGTGAGCCCTGTCAAGCGTGAGAATTCCGTGGGCAACCCGTTCTCCGAATGGGGATAATCCTCGAAGCGAGGATCGGCAGTGTGGTCGAAAGTGCTGAATATCGACAGGAGCGGCATGGAGCTGAAGTCGTGGAAATAGCCCAGCTCCCATTGAAAGCGGTGGGTCCGGGGAAGCTGCTCCGCCTCGGGGCCCTTCACCGCCGGGCCGCCACCGATCAGGATCCCGAAACGGTTGCTGCGCCAGCCGTTCATCCCATTGCGAATCACCATGCCCCGCAAGCCATAGTAACGCAACCGCCGTATGGCAATGCCCTTCTTCTTCTTGAATTTCGTCTTATGATTCACCCGGTAGTAGGTATAGTCGATATTACTGTTGGCGTTAAAGCTGTATGATACGTTGAGCACGTCCGAGCGGTACGGCTTGGAAGCCAGCAGCCAACTGGCGTCGACACCGGTACCGTAAGCCGGCATCCCCAGCCTCAGCCCCACATCGAACTTATCGGTCAGGCCGTACCGATAGAACACCAATGGCACTACGTTTTCAACGCTCATGGTATAGCCCATAAAACTTTCGCCCTGTTTCAGCGGCAGCGGGCTGATAGTGGGATGGGTGGCGCAGGCCGCTAGCACCAGCGCCGGAATAACAATATATCCAGGGCGGAACATCCACGATAGATTAGGGCAACGGGGGGTAAAAGTCAAGGAGGGCAGCCACCGCGTCTCCTCCATCTTTATCGCATATTGGGGCTGGTGATATTACTCCGGCCAGTCAGGGCGCCTGGCAGCGGGGACACCAATGGGTGCCGCGCTGGGCCACCCTGGTTTTCGCCAGAGCGGTTCCACAGACGAAGCAGGGCTGCTCCTCCCGGCCGAATACTTTTAGCTGGTCCCGAAAGCGACCGCTTTCATTCCGCCCGAAGCGAAAGTTGCTGAATGTAGTTCCCTGGTGCTCGATTGCCCGGCGCAACAGCCGCCGGATAGCCCGGTGCAGTGCCTTGACTTTCCCTGCCGGTATGGTTTCAGCCTCAGCCTGCGGGTGGATCCCGGCGGCGAATAGAGCCTCGTCGACGTAGATATTGCCCAGCCCAGCAATAAAACTCTGGTCCATAAGCAACGGTTTGATCTGTCGCCGGCGCTGGGCCAGCATGCCGGCCAACAATGCCGCTGTAAACTTGGCTGCCAACGGCTCAGGGCCCAGCCGGGCCTCCAGGGGCGCCAGGTCCGCCAGGAAGCCTATCCGCCCGAACTTGCGCTGATCGCGAAACAGCAGCCGGATTCCGCCCGATATCCCGAACCAGGCCCGAATTTGCTGGTCCGGCATAGCCTCTCCAGGCCGGATTACGAACAGCTGCCCGGTCATGCGCAGATGCAGGTGCACATGGCCGCGGTCCAGGTCCAGCAGGATGTACTTCCCCCTCCGGCGCACGTCCTCTATGGCCCGCCCCACCACCTGCCGGGCGAAGGTTGCCGGGGCTGCGGGTGCGGTCACCTTAGGCCAGGCGGCCTTAAAGCCGGTGATCTCACGGCCAACGAGCACCGGGCGCAGATTGCGCACCACGGTTTCCACTTCGGGGAGCTCCGGCATGGCCGGAAATTAGGGCTTAATAATCGGTAGGGCGTGATCGGGAGAGCGGTTACGGAACTGGTAGTTGCCGGTTGATCTCCACCAGCAAGCTATAATCGGTGGAATCCGGAACCACTACAAAGACCGGGTAGGGTTCGAGCATTATGTACCGGAATGTCAGGCCCCAGACCTGAGCCTCCTTCCAGCAACAATCCGGTATATGCCGGCCCATATCGTGATCACTGAGAGTGAAAGCAACCTGCTGCCGGCCCGTCTCCTGCAGGCTTAGCTCAACGTTTGCCAGGCCTTCCCAGAAGCAATCAACTCCCTCCGGACAGCGCGAATCCTCCAACACCTGCTCAAAGGTAATGGTGATTCCCTCCGGTTGGATCAGCACCGGCCTGCGCCATGCCAGGGTGATTACATCCTCGGTAATCTCTACAATGCCCGGCCCGGCCGTGCGCTCTGGATTGCAGGGGCCAGGCGCCAGCAACAGCAGCGGCAGGATGCCTGCCAGCGCCGCCGACGCACGCCGGTGCGGCTGGGCATTATCCCGCCCCCTGGCGCTACCAACAGCACGATCAATCCGGTTCCATAATCGTCGAGGACTCATGCTGTAAGGTAACACCACGAGCAGCAATTTTCAAGCTGCCTAGCTCCTGCCCGCAGGCCTAGATTCGGCACCGGTAGCGGAACGATGTCAGATCATTTACCATTCAGCCCATGACGCCCCCTCACAGCCAGCGGGTCATGGCAATAGTCATGGGTGGCAGCCTGATGGCGGCTTCAGCGGCCATCTGGATCAGGTTCATCCCTGAAGTCTCCCCTTTGGTGATCGGTTTCATCCGTACCGCCGGCGCAGCGCTCCTGATCTTCCCCTGGTTCCGGCGGGAATGGCGCCGCCAGGCCCTCTCCTGGCGCGACCTGCGCCTATCGGTCTTGTGCGGGGTGGCCCTGGCGTTTCACTTCGCTACCTGGATCGCCTCGGTGAACCGCACCACAGTGGCGCTATCAGTTTTGCTGGTGGCGACCCATCCCATGTTCGTGATCCTCATATCGTCAGCGTTGCTGCACAGAAAGGTGGCCCCCAACCGGATTGCCGGAGCCCTGCTGGCTTTCGGCGGCATTGTGTTCATCCAGTGGCCCTATCTGGCTGCCGGAGCCAATGGCGCCTGGCAGGGCCACGGCTTGGGCAACCTGCTGGCCCTGGCCGGCGGGTTCTTAGCGGCGATCTACTTCCTGCTGGGGCAGGCGGCGCGCAACCGGTTGGGGACTATCATCCACGTTGAAATCACCTACGCCACGGCGGGAGTAGTGCTGTTAGTGGCGCTCCTGCTGGCCGGTGAGACCCCCATTCCCCTGACTGCCCGGCCTTGGCCTTACCTGGCCCTGCTCATTCTACTGCCCACTGTAGGGGGACATACCATCTTCAATTGGGGGCTCAAGCACCTGGGGGCGCCCCTGATTTCCCTCATCGGTCTGGTGGAGCCGATATTTTCCGCACTGTTGGCCCTGATCATATTTCGTGAAGGGCTGCCCCTGGCCACTATAGGTGGAGGAGTTATAATATTAGCCGGCTTGGCGCTGGCATTGTGGAGCCCGGCCGTAACAGCCGGTGGCCCACGGCGGCCCTAGAAACTGCCGGTGGAATACCAGCAAGCAGGAACGCCCCAAAAAGGGGCGTTCGTTATCGGAGGTCTATGGGCAACCGGGAACTGCCGGGGATCAGGATGAGAGCAAGAGCAGGAATAGCCCAGTACCGACGAAAAATACCAGGAACAATGCTATTTTAGCGTGGACTTTGCGGCGAAACCAGACCTGTTGCTCATCAGCCCAATCCACCAGGTCCCAGGGACGACCCATAAGATGAGGATGAGTAGGCAGCTTTGGTGGGCGGGTGTTAATCATATAAATCGATTCCATTTACAAAGTGATTTTAAAGCTGCCCTACTGATGGCGGTATGTCCCCCATCACACCTGACGGGGAATGTGACTGGGATCACCTAACGCTGAGTCGGAATTGATTTATCGAGGGCAGCGGCGCTTGGCGGGTCGCGCTAGGAGTCCCGAACGGGCGTGCTCCAGGTCACAGCCGGAGATATCCCCGGGCTTTGGAGGCCCGATAAACCCGATCCAAGGCGATGCTGAAGCTGGCTAAGCGCAAGGAACAGTCGTGGTCTTTGGCAAAGTGCATCACATTGGCGAAGCTTTTTCTGAGAATGGCATACAACTCTTCGTGAATCCGGGCCTCTTTCCAGGCGAACTGCTGAATATTTTGGGCCCATTCGAAATAGCTCACCGTCACCCCGCC
>JACZSB010000128.1 GCA_022574435.1 Fidelibacterota bacterium | reverse complement strand
GGAGGGAAGAGAGATACGCTCATCTCAATATTTCTTCTCTCAAAATGCGCAATAACTGATATATCGGATGCCGCACCGCTGATTTGAAGTGTCGAGACAAGAGCCTTTCTCTCAATTAGGTTTTTAATTTCGTAATTGATGCGACCAGGGAGATCATCCTTGAACTTGGGCATGCCGGACCTAACGAGCAAACCCAACTCCCTACTCAATATCAATGCCATATCTCGCTCTTCCTGTAACCAACTAGAAACTGTATCAAGTACGTCGGGATCATGTTTAGTGAGGGCTGAACCCTGATTGACCTTATTCACTACCTCCTTCCAACCTGATTTCATTTCCGTGAAGCCCAGCACACCGGAAATATCATGCTCAAGATAATCCACGACCTCTTTCATTATTTCCACTTGATCAGCATCTGCAATATTATTTTCGTTATCGACTAACAGGATGTGTGCGATTGTTAGGATATACGACCAAGACAAGTGAAACAGACTCACATTCTTTGGGACTTTCACGTTAATTGGAGATTGCGTTGGGATGGATACAAACTGGTTGGAAACCGTGATCAACTTTGGAATTTTATATTGCTTTGCTACATTCAGATACCTTGAAATTTGATCTTCAGAGAGTAGTGACCTCTTATTTTTCATCTCAAGAAGAGCTGCATCCTTTATTTTTCCACCACCTACGACAAGTATAAGTCCGTCCGGTTGTGCACCCTCGAATTCTGTAAAATTGGGTTCTGTGAAAACATGTATTTTCCCTGATTTCGACATATTGACCGCCGAAAATACCTCATCTCTGAACTCTTTCACTAATCTCAGGGCGGCAAGAAATAGAGAGGTCAAGGCCATTTCATCACCCGCCTTATAGATGGGAATTAATCTTGCTCGCCTGACTGTTATCTCTTTTTTCTCCTCTACTAGGTCCAAAAAGGTAGAGATTGGCATGCCAATTATACTGGAAATACTGGTACCCATGAGTTCCCCTTAGATCAGTAATGGCCTCTGGAGATAATGGTCGCGCTAACCTTCATTTTCGAGACATCCCCAGCACCATCCTGAAACTAGGTATCCAAAAGCCCCTGGAGTGTCTAAAATGTAGATTATCCACCACACAACCTACCCTCTATCTCTACTACCGAAGGAAAGTTAACGGAGAAGTTATGTAAAGGCTACGAAATGTGGGGGAAGAGCTTAAGAGGTGGTAGTAGCAGTAGCAGTCAAGAGATGATTCACCCGGCTCTTGAACTAGAAACTCGAAACCCGAAACTCTTCCTATCCCTCCGGGCATAATCGGCGCTACCCCGGACCCGGCTAACCTAAATTCGCACGTCGCAATTAACTGTTTCCTACTAGCCAATGCCCTCCACTCCCACCATGCCGATCCCCTGGCGGTTGATCCCGGCTACCCTGGTGGACCGGCCCAACCGCTTCCTCACCAACATCATCGTGCAGGGCCGGCAGCACCAGGCCCACCTGCCGGACCCGGGACGGCTGCTGGAACTGCTGTGGCCCGGTGTGGACCTGTTGGTACAGCACAATCCGGGCCCCGGCCGCAAGACCGACTACACAGTCCACCTGGCGCGACGTCCCGCTGGCGAGGGTTGGGTATGCATCAACACCCTGCTGCCCAACCGGTTTGTCCGTTTCCTGCTCAACGAGCACCAGTTGCCCGCCCTGGCCGATTGGGATTTGGTGGGTACCGAGGTGACCGAGGGTCACAGCCGCTTCGATTTCCTGCTGGAGCGGGATGGCCGGCGCCTCTACCTGGAGGTAAAGTCAGTGACCTATGTGGATGGCGGTGTGGCCCAATTCCCCGACGCCGTCTCCGCCCGGGCCGCCAAACACGCCCGCCATCTGGCGGAGCTGGTCGTTAATGAGTACCAGGCAATGATACTTTTTGTGGTTCAGCGGGACGATGCCCATATTTTCCGCCCCATGTGGGACCGCGATCCCGAAGTAGGCCGCGCCCTGAACGAGGCCGCCCTGGCTGGGGTTGACATCCGGGCCATCAAACTCGCGGTGACACCTGAGATTTTCACCTACAAAGGAGAGCTGCCAGTGGACCTGGAGCCGCCCCGGGACTAGATCTTCCCCCCAGCCCTATCCAGATCGTCTATGATATCCGCCAGGGCTCCCAGTTTCACGTTGTCCCTACGGGAATTGCCAATCTCCAAACAACATTTGAACTCCAATGAGATCATACCACCGACCGCCGGCAATCGGCGATTGGACCCGGTAAAGGGTTTCTGTCCTGACCGGGAATTGGGGCTAAATTCTGTCTTATTATCTATGACAGCCTTAAAATACTGTTGTGCGTGCAAGTAGAAGTGCAGTCGCTGCGGAGCCGATGGTGGCGGTCGGCATTAATTCAACGAGCGCCAGGCGGCCTATGAGCGGGTTGACTCCCAGTTGAATGCAATTCGGTCTTAGGGGGCTAGAATGATCAAATTCCTTCCTAAATCCAAATCCATCTCTCTGCGAGATTGGATCACTGGTAGTGAGCCGGATTGCCGATGCGTCGCCGTATCCCGAGCGCGCATACATGGATGATCTGAAACGCCTGTACCGGCAGGCCCTGGCCGCGCGCATCGACGCCCTGGAGGCGGCCAAAGCGGCTTTCCAAGCAGGGGAGACCGATGCTGGCAGTTCCCTCCGCCGGCTGGCACACACCCTGAAAGGCTCCGGCGGTACCTATGGCTTCCCGCAGATTACCAAGGCCGCTGCTGCCTTAGCTACAGCGGACCCAGGTCAGGTGATCGAGCTGGTGGACGCTCTCCTGGAAATCCTCCGCGACGTGGCCGGAGGGGGCGGCGACGAGCGCAAATTCGGCCTGCTGATCATCGAGGACGATCCCATCGCCGTTCGCATCATGGAGGCCCGGCTGTCGACCGCTAACCGCGAGATCTACACCGCCGAAACGGCTGCCCGGGCCGAGGAGCTACTCCGGGAACAAGAGATCGACCTGGTGCTGCTGGACCTGATACTGCCCGATATGGATGGCCGAAATTTCCTGATGCGGCTGCGGGAACGCCCCGCTCTGGCCGGACTGCCGGTGATTATTACTTCCGTCAAGGGCAGCGCTGCCACCAAGACCGAGTGCTTCGCCCTGGGGGCCGATGAGTACTTCGAGAAGCCCATCGATATGGATGTCCTGGCAGCGGCGGTGGCGTCCAAGTTACAGCGCGCCGGGGAACTGGCCCGGGAATCGCGCACCGATCCGCTCACCGAGCTGCCTAACCGGGCGGCCCTGGTGGAAGCTTTTGAGCGAGCCCAGTCGTCGGCCATGCGCTCCGGGGAGTCATTGTGCCTGTCAATCCTGGACCTGGACCATTTCAAGCAGGTCAATGACAGCCACGGACACGCAGTCGGTGACCAGGTATTGCGCCGGCTGGGCGCCGTACTGACCTCCGCCCTGCGAGGCGCCGACCTTGTGACCCGCTGGGGCGGGGAGGAATTCGTGGTGTTGTTCCCCAAAGCAAGGGTAACCGGCTCGGCCGGCGCTCTGCGGAAAGCGCTGAAGGCATTTGGGAGTGAGCAGTTCTCCGGTGGCAACGGCGAAACTTTCAGCGTCACCTTTTCGGCCGGAGTGGTTGAGGTAGCTCCGGATTCCGGCCTGAAGGAGGCGGTGGAGGAGGCTGACAGCCTGCTGTACCTGGCCAAGGAAGCCGGGCGCAATCGGGTCCTGACACCCGATAGTGACGCCAAACCGCAGCCAAAGCAAATCCTCTTGGCGGAAGACGACGACCTGATAGCCTCGGTGATCAAACATCGCTTGGGACGGGAAGGCTTCGAAGTGCACCACTTCCCGGACGGCGTGCGGGCGCTCCTGGCCGCACCAGACCTGCAGGTCTCGCTCTGTATACTGGATATTAAAATGCCCGGGATAGATGGCTTCGAGCTGTTGGGTAAACTGCGCCGGATGCCGGCCTATCAAAAAATACCCATTGTAATGCTCACAGCCCTGGGAGGCGAAAAAGATATCGAACGGGGCTTTGCCCTGGGCGCCGATGATTACATTATGAAGCCCTTTTCCCCCCTGGAGTTGCTGGCCCGGATTCGGCGCCTGATCAAATCGTGATGCGGGTCCTGCTGGTAGACGACGATCCCGAGATTTTGCTGGTGGCTACCACGGTCCTTGTCCGCAGCGGCGAGTTCCAGGTCAGTCAAGCCGGCAGTGCCGAAGAAGCACTGGCGTCAGCCCGCTTAAATCCGCCCGAGGTAGTCATCACCGACTACCTGTTGCCCGATATGGATGGCGCCCGGCTGCTGGAACGTCTACGCGCCGAAAAAGTTCTGGCCCGCATACCGGTGATCTTCCTCACGGGCAAGGCCGAACCTGCCGACGTGGAGCGGTTGCAGCGGCTAGGTGCCCGGGGAGTAATCGGGAAACCGTTCGATCCCTTCGAGCTGGTCGACCAGATCAAACAGATACTGGCGGACTAACCGGTGGCCGCACTCCGGGAAATATTGAGCAATCTCGTCCTCCAGGACCGGATTTTTCTGCTGCTGGGCATTACGATTGCCATCCTGCTGGTCCTGATAGTATTCTTCGCTTTCCTGACCATAGCCCTGCGCCTGCGCAATATCCGTAAGGCTGGACTGTGGCAGTCACTGGAGGCCCGCTGGGAACCGCTGATCCTGGATGTCATGACCGGGGAACTCTCGCCCGATGACACCCGGCAGTTTGTAGCCGCACACGAGGCCTTGTACTTCGTGGACTACCTGTTGCGGTTCGCCAATCGGTTCCGGGGCCGGGAGGCGGCGGTGATTACCGAGCTGGCCCGACCCTATCTGCCCCGGCTGGCGGCCCGTCTGGACGAAGCCGATCCTTCCCGCCGGGCGCGGGCCATCCGCACCCTGAGCATCCTGGGCAGGGAAGAGTACGCCGAGGTGATCGTGGCGGCGTTGGACGACCCGTCCCCCCTGGTGGCCATGATCGCCGCCCGGGCGCTGGCCAGTCAGGATCAGCCCCAACATGCGGCAGCATTGCTGGCCCGGCTGGATCGCTTCGATACCTGGAGCCTGAATTACCTGGTCTCCATGCTGTCGGCCATGGGTCCGGCCGTTGCGCCGCAGCTGCGCCGTATACTAGGCGATACCCAGGCGCCGCCCCAGACTCGGGCCGTAGCTGCCGGTGCCCTGCGGGAGCTGAGAGACTATGAGTCCGGTCAAATCGCCGCCCGAGTGTTGGAGACCGAAACCGAACGGGAGCTGCTGGCGGCCGCCCTACGACTGGTGGGCGACGTGGGCAGCCCGGAGTTCTTAGGTCCCATACGGCGTCTAGCCCGGACCGATGATCCGGTGGTGCGGGGACTGGCCCTGCGGGCCTTGGGCCGCCTGGGCACAGACGATGACCTGCTGTTGCTCCGGCAGGGAATGGAGGACCAATCCCAATGGGTGGCCCTGCACGCCGCCCGGGGACTGCGCCAGGCGGGTGGTAACCATCTGCTGGAGGAGCTGGTGATCACCGGCCATTCAAAGAGCGATCTGGCCCGGCAGGTGTTGGCCGAGGGGAACAGCTCGTGAACTTCGCAACCGTCGGGGGTTTCGTGCTGGACGGGTTCAATATCCTGGCCCTGAGCTATTTCGTCCTGCTGAACACCACTTATCTGATTACCAGCGTCCTGGCTTTCAAGGCCTTGCGGCAGTATACCAGGACACTTAAAGCGATTGATGTGGAGGAGTTGATCTCCTCGGTCGGCGCGCCCCCCATCACCTTGATCGCCCCGGCCTACAACGAAGAATCCACCTGTGTCGAGGCGGTCAAGGCGCTGTTGCTCCAGAAATATCCCGAGTATGAGATCCTGGTGATCAACGACGGTTCCAAGGATAAGACCCTGGATCGCCTGGTGCGGGCCTTCGACCTGCAGCCTGCCAACCGGTTGGCTACCGCCGAAATACCCACTGCCCGCGTCCGGAGGGTCTATCGGAGCCGGCGGTTGCCCAACCTGTGGGTGATCGACAAGGAAAACGGCGGTAAGGCCGATGCCCTCAATGTAGGGATCAACTATAGCCAGACGCCCCTGTTCTGCGCCCTGGACGCCGACAGCCTGCTGGAGCGGGAGGCCCTGATCAGGGTGGTGCGGCCCTTTCTCGAAGACGCCCGGACGGTGGCCGCCGGTGGCATTATCCGGATTGTCAATGATTGCGAGGTGGAACATGGGCAGGTGACCAAGATCCGCCTGCCGAAGCGACTGCTGGCCCGATTTCAGGTGCTGGAATACTTACGGGCCTTCATGGCCGGCCGCATAGGCTGGGACGTCCTGAACCTGACCCTGATCATCTCCGGCGCCTTCGGCGTTTTCCGCCGGAAAACGGTGGTGGATATGGGCGGCTATTACACTGATACCGTGGGCGAGGATATGGATCTGATCGTCCGGCTGCATCGACATTGCCGGGAACAAAATATTCCCTACCGCATCGTATACGTGGCGGACCCGGTGGCCTGGACCGAATGTCCCGAGACCGTCAAGGTGCTGGGTCGCCAACGCGACCGCTGGCAGCGGGGACTCTACGAATCCCTTATGCACAACCGCCGCATGTTGTTCAACGCGCGCTATGGCCGGATCGGACTGGTGGCCTTTCCCTACTTCTTTTTCATGGAGCTGCTGGGTCCGGTAATTGAACTTTTTGGCTATTTCACCTTCACCGCCGCCCTGATCCTGGGCCGGGCCTCGGGGCCCTATATCCTGGCCTTTTTCATGGCCGCCTTCGCTTTTGGGATCGTACTTTCGGTGGCCGCGGTGGGATTGGAGGAGCTTTCCTTCCATCGTTATCCCCGCCTGTCGGACCTGCTGCGGCTGTTCGGGCTGGCGGTGGTGGAAAACTTCGGTTATCGCCAGCTCACTGCCTATTGGCGTATCCGAGGCTTTTTCTCCGCCCTGCGGGGGGTAAAAGGTTGGGGCCGGATGGAACGCAAGGGATTTGCCGTGGGAGTGGGGCCATGAGCTGGCTGCTGCTGGCCCTGCTGCCGTTAATGCCGCTCCAGGCCGACAGCCTCACCCGGACCGGGGACCCTGCCTCAGCGGCGGATACCCTGCTATCGTCCTATGACCGATATTTAAGCGGTCAGGTGCCGCCCTATAGCGAGCACATAAACCTAGCCCGGCGGCTGGCGCACGCCTCTTATTGGCCAGAGGCGATTACCGTCTATACCGATATTCTGGCAATTCATACCGGTGATCCCGACGCCCGCCTGGGCCGGGGGCTGGTGCTGTCCTGGCAGGGGGAATACCCCGCCGCCGAGGCCGATCTGGCGCCGGTGACCTCGGAATATCCCGCCTACGCCGAGGCCTGGATGGCCCTGGGCAACCTCTATTTCTGGTGGGGCCGGCCTGGTGAGGCCGTTGTG
>JACZSB010000127.1 GCA_022574435.1 Fidelibacterota bacterium | reverse complement strand
CTCCGCCAGGTGCACGGTGGCTATCTGGTCATCGCCTGCGATGTCGGCGATGGTGCGGCTCACCTTGATGATCCGGTCGTAGGCCCGGGCCGACAGCCCCAGGCTATTGATGGCGCTGGTTAGCAGCTCCTCCCCCTCAGCTGGCAAGGGGGTAGTATACGAACGTCACTTCAGGAGGCCAAGTCGTCTCAGGTCAGCCGCGACCCATCGAGCCTGGACTTCAATCATCGACTTGAGGGTTTTGGGGGGCAAGGTACCGCCAGGCCGGTGGTAAGAAACGGTCACCCGGCGGCCATCGGGGTGCCGGTACAGTCGGTGACTTCCCGTTTTCCGGTCGAGGGCGAATCCATCGCGCTGTAGGGCATTGACTATCTGGCGAGTTGTGAGAGAGCGAAGGCGAGCATAGTCGATCCCGGTCAAACCGTGACGGCCACTGAGGGGCCAGGCAGGACGGTCACTTCCTCTGCAGGAGCCTCGGGGATTTCCTCACCATGCTCACGAAGGCTCACAACCACCATTTGCAATACCTCCTGGAGGTTACGCAACGCCTCTTCCGGTGTATCACCCCAGGTGGCTCCACCCTGCTTTTCGAGGAGGGGACAGTGGGCAAACCAGCGGTCGTCGTCAGGTTCTACGACCACTCGAAAAATGTAACTTTTTAGATCATGCATCTGGTTCATAGTTTTCATATTACCCTACCAATGCCTAAAGGTCAAGGGCTTACTGAACTAACCCAACCACAACTGCCGATCCAACGACCGATACTGGATCGCCTCCGCCAGGTGCGCGGTGGCTATCTGGTCATCGCCGGCGATGTCGGCGATGGTGCGGCTCACCTTGATGATCCGGTCGTAGGCCCGGGCCGACAGCCCCAGCCGGTTGATGGCACTGGTGAGCAGTTCCTCCCCCTCGGGGGGTAGTTGGCAATATTTGTGCAGTTCCTTGCTGCCCAGGTGGGCGTTGGCGAAAATGTGCGGCTCCCCTTTGTAACGCCGGCGTTGGCGCTCCCGGGCCGCTTCCACCCGCTCCCGGATGGACTGCGAGCTCTCCCCCGACGGCTTGGCCGCCAGCTCCTCGATCTTCACCGCCGGCACTTCCACGTGCAGGTCGATGCGGTCCAGCAACGGGCCGGAGATGCGGCTCATGTAGCGCTGGATGGCCAGCGGCGTGCAGGTGCACTCGTTGCGCGGGTCGGTGGCAAAACCGCAGGGGCAGGGATTCATGGCCGCCACCAGCATGATGTTGGCCGGGTAAGTCACCGATACCTTGGCCCGGGCGATGGTCACCTCCCCGGTCTCCAGCGGCTGGCGCAGCACTTCCAGCACATTCTTGCGAAACTCGGGCAGTTCGTCCAGGAACAGCACGCCGTGGTGGGCCAGGCTCACCTCACCCGGTTTGGGTATGGTCCCGCCGCCGATCAGGCCCGCGTCTTCCGGACTGAGCCGTAGGGGGGTAGGCTGAGAGTGTTAATAACAAGGAGTTTCGGGGGATTAGTTAAAATTTGCTTCCTCGATTATTCCTCAGCATTCAGTTCACTCTCCTATCCCGCTCTGAAGAATGCTCAGCCAGCTATTCTAACCCCTTTGTTAGCTTAGGTGTTTGACAACCTTAGGAACGCTGTTAACTCTCCTTTCTACTTCAACAACACCATCTTCCTTGTCTGGACGAATTCGCCTGCTTGGAGGCGGTATAAGTAGATTCCCGATGCAAAGTTAGATGCGTCCCATGTTACTCTATGGCTTCCTGCATCCATCACATCCCCTCCACCAGTTTCGCTACCTCCCTTCCTAATAGATTATAAACTATCAGTGAAACTTCACTTGCTTGTGGAAGACTGCATTCTATCGTCGTAGTTGGATTGAATGGGTTTGGCTAGTTTTGAGATAAACTAAATTTTGAAGGTAAGTTAATATCGAATTCTTAAATATCAGGTGTCGTTTCTAGACTTCGGAAAACACCATTTGATGTGCCAGCGAATATTTGACCATTTGAATTAAAAGTAAATACTCGGGCGAATTTAGCATCAAGAAAGTTTGTATATAATTCCTCCCAACTTTCCCCGTTGTTGACTGATCGATAAACATCACCACCAAAGGCTGAGGAGGCCCTAACGAATATGTCGCCATTAGAATTAATTGCGAGAGCGCGAATATCTTCTGCCCACGCAACTCCAGAATCAGCCGCCTCCCAAGAATTACCATCATCAGTCGAACGAATTAACCCTCGATTCGTACCCGCAAAGATATCATCTTCTGAATTTATGGCCAATGAAGGCACAAAAAGCACAGAAAAACTACCAGAAATTTTAACCCATGTCTCCCCATTATCAACAGATCTGTAAATACCTTCTCCAAAAGTGGTACCGGCGCCTGCAAATATTACACCACGAGAATTAATAGCAAAGGAGAGGATTTGTCGAGAGGTAAGACCGTTGATTTTCTTTATCCAAGTAGCACCATTATCAAGAGAGCGATATATTCCATTTTCATCAGTACCTGCGAATATGTGTCCACTATCATTAATCGCTATTGTATTGATATTAAGATTAATTATTCCATTATTGGATTCAACCCAGTTTTCACCATTATCAAGAGAGCGATATATTCCATTTTCATCAGTACCTGCGAATATGTGTCCACTATTGTTTATTGCTAGGGAACGGACGAATAATCTCGATAATCCATTATTAATTTCAGTCCAGGAATCACCGTTATCTTTAGAACGGAATACGCCACCGGTAGTGCCGAATGGTGGATTGGAAGTACCTGCGAATATGTGTCCACTATCATTAATTATAAGAGCAAAAACAGACTCATTGAAAGATACGTCAGATTTTTCCCAAAATTCTTGTGCATAATTATCATCAATAAATGTATCTTCCGGACTTGTGCTATCATCTCCACAAGCTACCAGAAAAGACAAAATGATAACCACGTAAGATATAGAATTCGATTTCTTCACTGCGCTCTCCTTTCTGTAAAAATTGACTCAGTAAATTAGTCTCTCACCTTATCCTCATCCTCTTGCATCAGAGCAGTATAGCCCACCATATCAGTGAACATGATTGCAGCGAGTTTGCGTTTAGGTGCTTCAGGTGTCAATTTGTTTCCTTTATTAAGAATTAGTCTTGAAAGTTACTCGAACGGATGAATTCTCGCAACATAAATGATTACCAATTTAATCTTCATCAGAAGTTAATTAGTGTGACCAATATGTGCCCACACAAAGCTCACTAAAAGACATCAAACAACACGAAACAACACTTGGGTAAATCCCTGATACGAGGGTGTTTGAAGAACGTTATTGGCTCTATTATTAACTCTTAGTCAAAATGAGGTATTGATTGAGAGTCTGGGAATCGAACCCAGCGGAACTGCAATTTGGGAATTTGGGTTATTTCCAAGCCATTTACCTTAATGAAAGAAACTCTAAACGCCTAATTTCTAAAGGTTTAGGTGCTCATTTGGAGTGACCCCCCCGGACAATGTTCGGGCTCGGAGATGGTGTGGTGCGGTGAGCGGAAGGGCCGTTGGCCGATGATCCCCGTGCCCCTGGGCAGCTGCCCCGCCACCGAGTGAATTTTCGTGGTCTCCAGCGCCTCGGCCAGGCTGAGGGCGGGTAATATGGTGGGTAGGCGCTGGGCCAACATGGTCTTGCCGCTGCCCGGTGGCCCCACCATAATGGCGTTGTGCCCCCCGGCGGCCGCCACTTCCACCGCCCGCTTGGCGTGCTCCTGGCCCTTCACATCGGCGAAGTCCACAGTCGACCGGCGCTCCTTGTTGAGCAAGGCCTGGCGGTCCACCGAGACCGGCTTCAACGGCTGGTCGCCATTGAGCAGCCCCACTACCTCAGCCAGGCTAGCCACGGCCCCCACCAGGATACCATCCACCAGGGCCGCCTCGGTGCCGTTGGTCTCAGGCACCAGGATGGCCCGGTAACCGGCCTCCTTGGCGGCCATGACGATGGGCAGCACCCCTTTTACCGGACGCAAGGCCCCGTCCAGGCCTAGTTCACCAACTAATATGGTGCGGTCCAGCTTGGTGCGGTCCACGTGCCCCAGGGCGGTGAGAATGCCCACGGCGATGGGCAGGTCGAAGGCGCTGCCCTCCTTGCGGATGTCCGCCGGGGCCAGGTTAATGGTGGTGCGCTTTTGGGGAATCTTGAAACCGGAGTTTTTCATGGCCGCCATGACCCGCTCCTTGCTCTCCCGCACGGCGCCATCGGGCAGGCCTACAGTTGTAAATGAGGGTGGGATTATATTTTCCAGGTGGCACTCCACCTTGACTATGTAGGCCTCCACCCCCGATACGGCGGCGGAATAGGTGTGTGAGAGGAAGGGGGTGCTCATGCCGCCCCGGACCTCTAGTCCGGTCCCCGGCAATGCTTTCGGGTCATGGCCCCGCTTCCGGACCGGGGCAGCCGATCAGGCCGCTGACCACCAGGTAGGGGATTATCACATACAGGGTGCCGTCCCGCACCAGGTAAAAGATGAAGACGGCCGCTAAAAACCGAAAACCCCGTTTACGAATATAGCCGCCCAGGCCCAACTCCCGCCAGGTGGCCACTTCATTAGCGATAAATCGGGGCACCAGGAACCCGTGCAGGAAGCGTTTGGCCTGGGGTTTAGGGTCTGGCCGGTTATCATTAATCTGGGTCATGGGAATCCTTTGTATTGAAGGCCTCGATCTCCGCCATCAGCCGGTCCAGGGCATCGGCCTCGCTCACCCGGCCCACCTTCTTGCCGTCGCGATAAAGCAGCCCTCCGTCCTTGCCGAAGGCGATCCCCAGGTCGGCGTCGGCGGCCTCACCAGGGCCGTTCACCGCGCAGCCCATGAGGGCCACCGTCAAGGTCTTGTCAACCCCCTCCAATCGCTGCTCCACCTGGGCAGCTAGCTTGAACAGGTCCACTTCGATGCGGCCGCAAGTGGGGCAAGCCACCAGTGTAACGCCCCGGCTGGCCAGCCCTAACGACTTTAGCAGCTGGAACCCTACTTTGACCTCCTCCACCGGGTCGCTGGTGAGTGACACCCGGATGGTATCGCCAATGCCGTCGGCCAGCAGGGCGCCGATACCCACGGCAGACTTGATGGTGCCGCTCTTGGGTGGCCCGGCCTCGGTGACGCCCAGATGGAGGGGATAGTCGTATTTCAGGGAGAACAGGCGGTAGGCCGCCATCATCAGGGGCACATCACTGGCCTTCAAAGAAACTATAATGTCTTCAAAGCCGTGCTCCCGGCAAACCTCGATGTGTTTCTCGGCGCTCTCCACCATGGCCTCCGGGGTGGGATAGCCGTACTTCTCCAGGAATTCTTTCTCCAGGCTCCCGGCATTCACGCCGATGCGGATCGGCAGCCCCGCCCCCTGGACTTTCGCGATCACCTCTTTCACCCGCTCCCGGGAACCGATATTGCCCGGGTTGATGCGAATCTTGTCGGCCCCCGCGTCCACGGCAGCAAGGGCCATGCGATAGTCGAAGTGGATGTCCGCCACCAACGGCAGGTCGGTATGCTTGCGCACCTCCGCGAAACCCTTGGCCGCAGCTTTATTAGGCACGGTGATCCGCACGATCTGGCAGCCGGCCTCCCCCAGGCGCTCCACCTCCCGCAAAGTGGCCGCCGCGTCATCGGTCTTGGCGGTGGTCATGGATTGTACCGGTATAGCCGCACCGCCGCCGATGGGCACGCCCCGGACCATCACCTGCCTGGTATGTCGCCTGGTTATTAGCTTCATGTGCTCAATTACTAGGGCGGAATTTACGCGGCCCGGCCACCGGCTTCAAGGGAAGGACTTGGTCTGGTTTGAGTGGCTAACGAATATGACCTGCACACCAAGGCTATTTTTCAGTCCGGTGCTGCCCCTTGCTGCTGGTGCTAAGCGTGCGGACTCGGCCATTGACGGATCGAAGAGATTTCGTTGGGTGTTGAGGGGGACCAGTGCCACTTTCCCCTTGTGAAACTCCTGCATCTTTCTTACCTTTCCCTTGGATTTACTCCCAAAATGAAACGCCACTTTTGTCCACAAAATGGATAGACCAACCGCATGAACATATTCGTTGATGAGTCTGGATCTTTCGTACGGGCACCCAATGTTGATTCATGGAACTGTGTTGTCGCATACGTCGTACCAGAAGACGATTTAAGAAGGATGAGAATCTGTCTTGCGAAGCTGAAACGCCGTATGGGACATTCAGCCAACGAGGAGATCAAGCTGAGAGATGTATCGGAGTCACAATACTTTGCTTTTTTACAGCGTCTGATCAATCTGAACGGGGTTCTATTTGCCGTTGCCACAGATGCAGGGCGGAACAATCTCACAGATGTGATAAAACATCAGAAAGAACAGGTTAAGAATATACTTGTAAATATGCCGAGGATGAAATTTGAGGGAGGAAGGCAGGGCCTTCAAATTCTTGCAGACCAGATGGAAGCCCTTTCACCCCAATTGTATGTGCAACTCCATTGTCAAATCAATCTGTTATTCGATGTTGTCCGACGGTCGCTTCTATATTTTGTCCAAAGTCATCCAATGTCCCTCAGCAATTTCCGGTGGCGAGTTGATCAAAAGAATACAACAAGAATCGACTTTGAAGATGCATTTGAGAAAATCGTGCCGGTCGCATTGCAGTCGAAGTCACTTGAGACGCCTATTATAATGATGGAGGGTGCTGACTATAGCTACCTCGCACCGTACGAATACAAAGAAGGGGAAGCACCGACGTACTTAAAAGAAGAATATGGAATTGAAGTGGATTCTGGTATTAACATCGGAAAATTAATTAGGAAAGATTTCAAGTTTGCAGATTCGAAAGCAAGCAAGGGTGTGCAAGTCGCTGATCTCCTCGCATCAGGTGTACGGCGTTGTTTTCGGAATGGATTTGCAGATAATCCTGAAGCAGCCAGACTACTGGGTCAATTAATGCTGCAAGATCAGCAGGGGCATTATCCGTTGCAACTAATTGGATTTAGGGACTCAAGATTGAGATTGGGTAGCGCCGCCGAAAATGCCGTAAATACGATGATTCGGAATTGTCGGCCCATGCTGAGGGTGAGCTAGCAATTGTGAACAGGACACCCCAATAAACATGGCCTCCACCCCCTCAATCGCCGCTGGCCTCCCCCATCTCGATCCATCCCACCGGCTCCTTCCGCAACCAGGTCAACTGCCTCCGAGCAAATTGCCGGGTGCGTTGCTGGATAACCGGGATGGCCTCGTCTAAGGTCATCTTACCCTGGACAACCTGGACCAGCTCACGGTAACCGATCCCCTGCATGGGATGTGCTTCCGGCGATAGGCCGCCTGCCAGCAGTCCCTCCACCTCCGCCAGCCAACCCGCCTCAATCATTGCCGGCACCCGCCGGTCGATGCGCGAGTATAGCTCACCTCGCGGCCTTTGAAGACCCACCAGGCTGAAGGTCACCGGCCCCACCCCGGGGAGGTCCC
>JACZSB010000126.1 GCA_022574435.1 Fidelibacterota bacterium | reverse complement strand
CAGGACCCGGCCAAACTGGCGGCCGTATCCGCCAATTTACAGGGCGCCATGCCCGGGCTGGAGATGTCTGAAATCCCCGCTGAAGAGCGGCTGCAGGAGCGAGGTTGGTAGCCACGATCGGAGTATTGGCCCTGCAAGGCGCCTTCACCCGGCATCAGGTCACGCTGGAACGGCTGGGCTGCCAAACCGTGGCGGTGCGCTATCCCCGGGACCTGGAACGGCTGGACGGATTGGTGATACCGGGCGGTGAATCGGGCACAATCAGCCGACAGCTGGACTCGAGCGGCCTGCGGCAACCCATTATTACCTTTGCCGGTGAAAAGCCGGTGCTGGGTACTTGCGCCGGATTGATCATCATGTCCCGGGAATCGGCCGGCAGCCAGGTGCAGGGGCTGGATTTGTTGGACCTGGACGTGGTGCGCAACGGTTGGGGACGCCAGGCGCATTCGTTCACTTCCTCGCTACCGGTCACGCTGAACGGCCATAGCGAGGAGCTGCCGGCGATCTTCATCCGGGCGCCCCGGATCACTCGGGTGGGCCAGGGAGTGGAAGTGCTGGCTGCTATCGATGGGGAGCCGGTACTGGTGCGCCAGGGCCGGCATCTGGGCGCCACGTTTCATCCGGAACTGACCGCCGATACCCGCATACATCAACTTTTTCTACGGGCGGTTGAAGGGTGAAACCAGACTATCCCCTGCTGTCCACCATTGACAGCCCCGCCGATCTGAAATCGTTGGCTACCAAACAGCTGCAGCAGCTGGCTGCCGAGATATCGGAGCTGATTCGGACGGTGGTCCAGGAGACCGGCGGCCATTACAGCTCCCCCCTGGGAGTTGTAGACTTGACCCTAGCCCTGCACTATGTGTTCGATTCCCCTACGGACAAGCTGATTTGGGACGTTGGGCACCAGGCCTACGCCCACAAGATAATTACCGGTCGGCGGGACCAGTTTCACACCCTGCGGCTCAAGGACGGCGTCTCTGGTTTCTTGCGGCGCAGTGAAAGCGAGCACGACGTTTTCGGGGCCGGACATGCCAGCACCGCAATTTCCGCCGGCACGGGGATCGCCGAGTCGAATAAAATGAGTGGTAACGACCAGTCACATGTCGTGGCGATTGTGGGGGACGGTGCTCTCACCGGGGGCTTGGCCTTCGAAGGCCTCAATAACCTGGGCTATACGAAACTGAAAATGACGGTGGTGTTGAATGACAACAGCATGTCCATCTCACCAACGGTCGGCTCGCTGTCAACCTACCTGACGCACGTGATCACCAACCCCCTTTATAACCGCATTCGTGATGACATCTGGAAAGCTACCGGGCTGTTGCCGCTGGGTACTGCCGCAGTGCGCAAGTTCTTTCGGCGGTTGGAGGAAGGTCTTAAAAGCTTCATCACCCCGGGCCTGCTGTTCGACGAGCTGGGTCTGCGCTATTTCGGCCCCATTAACGGCCATGACTACGACAGCATGATCAAGGTGTTCCGCAATGTCAAAGAGTTGCCCTATCCCACCATGGTGCATGTGCTGACCCGCAAGGGGCGCGGGCAGAAGGAAGCTGAGGCCGACTCACAACAGTATTATAGCGTGGCCGGCCGCCGGAAACGTCCCGCCACAGCTTCCGTGGCCCCCGATTTCAATCAGGTTTTCGGCCAGGTAGCCATCGAGCTGGCCAGGGCCAACGACTCCGTCTGCTGCATCACCGCGGCCATGGAGGTGGGCACCGGGTTGACTGAATATGCCAAGCTGTTCCCGGAGCGCTACTACGATGTGGGGCTGGCCGAGGAGCACGCAGTAACCTTTGCCGGCGGCCTGGCCACAGAGGGTCGGCGGCCCATCGTGGCTATTTATTCTACATTCCTGCAGAGGGCGTTTGATCAGATCCTGCATGATATTGCCCTGCAGAACTTGCCGGTAATATTCTGCCTGGACCGCAGTGGGCTGGTGGGTCCCGACGGCCCTACCCACCACGGGGTTTTCGATATGGCGATCCTGCGCACCATTCCTGGTGTGGTGCTCTGCGCGCCCAGGGACGGCAACGAGCTGCGCGATCTGATGTTTAGCGCCCTGAAGTACCAGCAGCCGGTAATTATCCGCTATCCCAAAGATAATAGCATTGAATTCGATCCCCACCGGGCGGCCAGCTTTATTTCCAGCGGCAGTTGGGAGCTGCTCCGGGAGGGAGCCGACGCCGCGATCCTGGCGGTAGGGAGCATGGTACCGGTAGCGTTGGCCGCGGCCGCGGTCCTGGAGGCCGAGCACGAGGTGCAGGCGGCAGTGATCAATGCCCGTTTCGTCAAGCCGTTGGATGCCGGCCTGTTGCGGGAGTTGGCCCAGCGAGGTACGCCCATTGTGACGGTTGAGGAGGGCCAGTTGGCCGGGGGATTCGGGTCGGCGGTACGGGAGCAACTGGCGGCTGACCAGATTGAAACAGCGGTAATTGCCTTGGGTATCGCGGATGATTTCACCGAGCACGGTACTCGCCAGGAGCTGCTGGAGCTGGTGGGTTTGACGGCCGATAATGTAGTGGCCAAGGTGCTGGGCGTGCTGCAAGCCGCCAGTGAAACAGCCTAGATAATGGTGTCGATAAAGCAGAACAAGGATGGCCGCATGAGCCCCCCGAGCGAGGCGGCCTATGAGCGCTGGGTAGAGGAGGCGGGCCAGGCGCCCCAGCGGGACTACAGCTTTGACACGGTCTCCGGCCAACCGGTGGACTTGCTCTATTTGCCGCCCCAGGTGGATGCGGATTACCTGGAAGATTATGGCTTCCCCGGCCAATATCCCTTCACTCGGGGAGTGCAGGCCAACATGTACCGGGGCAAGCTCTGGACCATGCGCCAATTTGCCGGCTTTGGCACCCCCGAAGAAACCAACCAGCGTTACAAATATCTGCTCAGCCAGGGTCAGACCGGCCTGTCGGTAGCCTTTGACATGCCCACCCTCATGGGCTATGACGCCGATGCTGACATTGCTCGCGGAGAAGTGGGGCGCTGCGGCGTGGCGGTGAGCTCGCTAAAAGATATGGAGACCCTGTTTGAGGGCCTCGACCTGGGCCGGCTAAGTGTCTCCCAGACCATCAATGGGCCCGCTTTTATCCTGCTGGCATTTTATGTAGTTGTGGCCCGGAAGCAGGGCGTAGCCGAGGATCAACTGCGGGGCACTCTCCAGGCGGACATACTAAAGGAATATATCGCCCAGAAGGAGTGGATCTTCCCGCCCCGGGAGTCCATGCGGATCGTAGTGGACATGATAGAGTATTGCACCCGCGAGATGCCCAAGTATAATTCCATCTCGGTGAGCGGTTACCACATCCGGGAGGCGGGGAGCACCGCGGCGCAGGAGCTGGCTTTCACGCTGGTAGACGGCTTCTGCTATATCGAGGAAGTGATCAAGCGCGGCCTGGAGGTGGACGCTTTTGCCCCGCGCATCTCATTCTTTTTTAATTCGCACCTGGACTTTTTCGAGGAGGTCGCCAAGTTCAGGGCGGCCCGGCGCATCTGGGCCCGGCGTCTGCGCCACAAGTACGGCGCCCAAGATCCCCGTTCCTGGCGGCTCCGTTTCCATACCCAGACCGCCGGTTGCAGCCTCACCGAGCAGCAGCCCGAGAACAATATAGCCCGCACGGCCTTTCAAGCGCTGGCGGCGGTGCTGGGGGGCACCAACTCACTGCATACCAACGCCATGGATGAGACCATCGCCTTGCCCACGGCCAAAGCAGCCAAGATCGCCTTGCGCACCCAGCAGCTGATCGCTTACGAGTCCGGCGCAGCCAACGTAATTGACCCGTTGGCCGGGTCGTGGTACCTTGAGGATTTGACCAACCGCCTGGAGCAGCAGGCCGAGGATTATTTCCAGCAGGTGGAGGATTTAGGAGGGGTCATCCCGGCCATCGAGCAGGGCTTTTTCCAGCGGGAGATCGCCCAGGCGGCCTACCAATACCAGCAGGCCGTCGATTCCGGCCGGCGCATTATTGTGGGGGTTAATGAATTTGTGGATCAGGATGAGGACCTGGATATCCCGGTACTTGAGATCACCCCTGAGGTTGAGCAACTGCAGCGTAAAAAGCTGGCCGCCACTCGCGCCGGGCGGGACAATGCGGCCGTAGCTGCCACTTTGGAACGGGTCCGGGAGGCCTGTAAATCTTCCGATAATATTATGCCGCCCGTTATCGCCGCCGCCGAGGCTTATGCCACCCTGGGCGAGATCGTTGAAACCATGAAGGCGGAGCTGGGCACCTGGGTCGAGGAGACCGTCTTCTAATTTGTCGCAATATCAAAGTATATTCGAACATACTCGCCGGTTTACCGTTGGGGTGGAGGAAGAATATATGCTCTGTGACCCCCGCACCGGTGACCTGGTGGACCGGGCCACGGAGATTATCAAGGTCCTTGATCCAGACGAGAGGGTGCGGTTCAGCTACGAGCTGATCGATTCCGAAATCGAGGTCAACACGCCCATCTCCGCGTCAGTGGATGAGGCCATGGATCATCTGACGGCCTTACGACGCCGGGTGCGGGATCTGGGCCGGGACCTGGACTACCGTATCGGGATCAGCGGCACCCACCCCACCGGCTTGGCGGACGATCAAAGGTTTGTCGATTCGGAAGGATACCAGTGGGTGGCGGAGCAGCTGCACTACTATGCCCTGCGCAATATCACATTTGCCACCCACGTGCACGTGGCCCTGCCCGATGGTGATAGCGCTATCGCGGTGACCAACGCCGCCCGGCGCTGGCTGGCGCCCTTGCTGGCCCTGACAGCCAACTCGCCTTTCTTCCAGGCCCACAATACGGGAATGCTCTCAGCGCGCACCTTTCAATTCGGCGCCTTCCCCCGCACCAATATTCCCGGCACCTTCCGTGACTTCGAGCATTTCTGCCAGGTGCTGGAGACCTACATCAGCATGGGCTCTATAAAGATTCCCCGGCAGGTGTGGTGGAAGATCCGGCCCCACGGTCACTTTGGGACGGTGGAGTTTCGCATCTGTGACGTGCAGCGTTCCCTGGATCGCACCAGGATGTTGGTGGCCCTGTCCCAGGCCATTTGCCATCGGGCACAGCGCGATTTGGCCGCCGGGGTGTTGGTGCAGGATTTAGAAATGGAGTATCTCAACGACGCCGTTTGGAAAGCAACCCGCTTCGGGTTTGAGGCCCGGGTGGCCGACCCGCTTGATGAACAGATTATCACCATGGCCGAAATGGTGGAGCGCATGGTGGAATACGTGCGGCCCTCCTTAGAAGAACTGGGAACAGCGGATGTCATCCCCACAGTAGAGACGGTGCTCCAGAAGGGAAGCGAGGCCCAGGAGCAGTTGGGTGAGTATGAATCGAACGGTTTCGAGGGTCTCAAGCGGATGTTGATGGACCGAGTGGAATTCGGTAGCGGTTAGCCACCTTCATTATATCTTCAACAAAAATTCATTTTCCTTTCGCGGTCACTGAACCTCCGCAGACGTAAGTTTGCCTGTTACCCACGCTCCCGGAAGGCCGCTTTGGCACGGTGAGACCGTGGGTCGTTGCATTGGCTAGGAGAGCAAAATGCAGAATCAGAGAACGAAATTTGTGGTGCTAATCGTGGTGGCGGCCGTGGTCACCATGGGTTGGATCGTCATCGGTACCGGTCCTGAAGAGGTGCCTTATGTCAGCATTGAGGAACTGCATGGCGGGGAGGGCCAATGGGTACAGACCCGGTTCCGTCTCGGCGGGCTGGTGGAAGAAGGCTCTATTTCCTACTCCGATGATCGCTTGAACGTTGACTTTATTATCACGCAGGACCAGGACCAGCTGCCGGTGCGCTACAGGGGTTTGACGCCGGACATGTTCTCTGAAGGCGCGGAAGTGATTATCGAAGGTCAACTGGAGGGTGAGGTTTTCATTGCCGACAACCTGATGACCAAGTGCGCCTCGCGCTACGAGGTCGAGATCATTGATCCGCTGGCCGATCCCCATGAGGATATCTAGGCCCCGATGGTAATCCTCGGCTCCACCGCCCTGCAGCTGGCATTTCTGTTTGTCATAATAAGCCTGGGCCTGGGAGGATGGTTTTTGCGCAGCAGCGACTGGCGCTATTTCACGTCCGCCCGGCGTGCCCTGGTGGCCTCTGCTTTACTGGCGGTGGTCTCGACCATAGTGCTTTTGCAGCAGCTCCTGACCAGCAATTTTGGTCTGGAGTATGTGGCCCGTTACAGCAGCGCGGAAACTCCCACCATGTACAAATTCGCCGGGCTGTGGGCCGGGATGGAAGGTTCCCTCCTCTTCTGGGCAGCCATTCTGGCGTTTTTTATCATTTTCCTGAATTACCAGAACCGCACCGCCAACCGCTCCCTGATGCCCATTGTCAACCTGGTGCTGGGGATGGTACTCGTGTTCTTCCTGATGGTGATTAACTTATTCGAGAACCCCTTTACCGAATTGCCGGTGGGAATGCTTATTCGGCCTCGGGGAATGGGGCTAAATCCACTGCTGCAGCACCCGGCCATGCTGATCCATCCGCCCATGTTGTATCTGGGCTATGTGGGTTTCGCGGTGCCCTTCGCCTTTGCGATAGCCGCCCTTGTGACCAGGCGGCTGGACGCCACCTGGATCCGTACCACCCGGCGCTGGACACTGGTGCCCTGGATGTTTCTGGGGATTGGCGTCATCCTGGGTGGCCGCTGGGCCTACGTGGAACTGGGCTGGGGCGGCTACTGGGCCTGGGACCCGGTGGAAAACGCCTCCTTTTTGCCCTGGCTCACCAGCACCGCCTACCTGCATTCGGTCATTATCCAGGAAAAAAAGAACATGCTGCGCCTCTGGAACGTGGTGCTGATTATGATCACCTTCGTACTGACCATCTTCGGTACCTACTTAACCCGTAGCGGAATTCTCTCTTCAGTGCATGCTTTCGCCGCCAGCGATCTGAGTATATGGTTCTTCGGCTTCGTGATGTTTCTCATCATAGGATGCGTGATCCTGATTATAGTGCGTAAGGATGAGCTGATTTCCCGCAACCGCCTGGAGTCATTCACCAGCCGGGAGAGCGGTTTCCTGTTCAACAATATGATCTTCCTGGCCCTAACCCTGGCCATTCTATGGGGCACCATGTTCCCAATCCTTTCGGAGGCGGTCCGGGGGACACAAATCACGGTGGGCTCGCCTTACTTCAATCGCATCACCGCCCCTATGGGGATGATCCTGCTGTTATTGCTGGTGATGGGCGTTCAAGTTGCCGTGGGCTATATGTTGCTTCCCGAGCCGGCTGTCTCAAAGTTGAACGATCCGGAAGATTTAGATGAACTAGCCGACGGTGCCGATCCGGGCATCAACACGATGGAGGTCTCTCTTGGCAAGTATAATTCGACCAACAGCCAAACTGCAGCCAGCTCAGTCATTCACGTCTCATTCACGCTGACGGCGATTGTCGCCCGCGAGAATTCACAGGCCGTAAAAGACGCCTCTCAAGACACTCACGAATCTCGCATTCGAGCAGCAGTCGTTCGAGTGA
>JACZSB010000125.1 GCA_022574435.1 Fidelibacterota bacterium | reverse complement strand
GGACTCCGCCCCGCAGACGGCCATCAGTCCCAAGTGCCCGATACCTTCCGATGATGAGTCCCGGTCGTACAGGTCCGGCAAACCCAGGGCATGCCCTAATTCATGGCAGAACACACCGATGGCTTCCATGGTCCCCTGGGGATCGACCGCCGGTTGGATCACGTAGCCATTAACTACGACGGATGTGCCGTTAGGGGTAGTATCGTTGGTAGTGAATACCTGCCCCCCCAGGGCTGAAAGGGCCCAGCTATGGGACCAGATACCACTACCGCCATATTCGCCCCCAGTGCCGGAGTGGATAAAAACCATGAAGTCCACCGTGCCGTCGTTGTCGAGATCGTATTTGGCGAAGTCCACTGCACTATCTACGGCCGCCAGGGCATCGGTCAGTAGCTCATAAGTGTTAGGGCCTGAAAAACCGTTAGGGTCACGCTCATAATACTCCGAATCGCCGGCCATGGGGATCCATCCGATCACATCGCCCGTGACCTCCAGCGCCCCGTAGGATGTCTCCAGATAGTAGTCCCGCATGGAGCCGCTGCCCCACTCGCCGAACAACTGCTCCTGCATCAGGGGGATGGGCCACTCCTCCGCCTCGACATCAGCGTACTGCATGCACAGCACCGGCAGCACCGCCAACATGGTATCGGGCAGCTGGGCGGCGCCGTCAGCGGCCATTTTCGCCAGTCTGCGGGCCTGGATCAGCCCGGTGAGCGCCCTGCCGGGCATGTAGTACCCCGGGTCAATGCGGATATTCTCCAGCACCTTCGCCGGCAGACTGAGGCCCGGAACCTTTGGCGGCACGATCCCCGAAGCCATTGTGATCAGCAATCCCCACTGCAGTACGATTCGTATATGGGTATTCATGCTCTTCATAATGTCCTGCACAGGTATGAAACTAATAAGGCCGCAGGCACAAAGAAAAGGGCAATGTCGTTGATGACATTGCCCTTTTCAGGTGCTTAACTATGCTGCGGGTTACCTACTTCAGAAGAACCAACTTCGTGGTCTTGCTGTAGTTACCAGCGTTAATCCGGTAGAAGTAGATTCCGCTGGGCACGTTGTTGGAGGCATTATCCGTGGCATTCCAGACCACGGTATGATATCCGGCAACATACTCGCCCACTACCAGTTATTTACGTAAAGGGCCCAGCCAGCCTTAATCATTATATCTTCAAATCCATCTTTATTCTGATCTCCCAGGCCCCACACACTCAGACCATAATTAACGTCATAGCCTGGCCCGGGAACATGGAAAATAAGCTCGAGGTCTACCGCCCAGACCAAGCCAGGGGCAAGGCAGAGCAGAACAACAAAACAGTTAAATAGGGGCTTCATCACTAGAATAATATAACCTTTATAGTCAGTTTACTAAAGGGAAAGTGTAGCCGGACGTGGCGGGCTTGAGGCGCGCCGGAAGGGATGCTAGATCTTTGTCACCGGCTGATCGAACTATGACGAACATAAGCAATATGAATCCAATTTCATATATCCCCCCCATCATTTAATTATTAACGTACGCTGGCATTAGGTAGGCCCGCAACCGCGATTACCAGAGGCTGATTATGGAACGACAAGATTACTTTGCATGCAACATTTCGCCATCCGAATCGCTGATTATCCTAACCTACAAGGGGTTGCCGAATGTGGGCTAACTTTCACGGCACAGGCCGCACATTAATTTCCAAGGCGGCCCTACTACTCTGGCCGGTAATTGCGGGAACAGTCATATTGGGAGCACAACCAAACCCGGACTACCGCTTCCTGGATGAGCAGTACACGGCGGCCCGTTTCTATACCCAGCCGCTCGATTCACTTGACAGTAAGCTGGTCGCCGGGATGCTGGACGCCTTGGCCGAGCGCTACGGGGATCACTTTCACTATGAAGTTGCCGGACATTCGGTCCAGAAGCGGCCCATACACCTGGTAACACTCGGCAGGGGCCCAAAAAAGGTGCTGCTATGGAGCCAGATGCATGGGGATGAGCCCACGGCCACCGGTGCGCTTTTTGATGTTTTTAACTACCTGATGATGCACCGCGGCGAACCGTTTACTCAGGCTATCCTGGATAGTATCACCATCTACGCGGTGCCGATGCTGAACCCCGATGGAACCCGGCAATCAAGTCGCCGAAACGCCCAGGGGCTGGACATCAACCGGGACGCCCGGGACCGGCAAACTCCCGAGGGGCGGCTGCTGATAGAATTAAAGGACCGGCTGCAGCCCGATTTCGGTTTAACCTGCATAACCAAAACGCCCGCCGGACCGTGGGCGATACCGGCCGGCTGGCGGCCATCGCCCTCATGGCGCCCCCCTTTGATGCTCAGGAAGCCGATAATCCGGTGCGGCTGCGGGCCAAGCAGGTTGCGGTGGTGATCTATCAGGCCCTCGGTCCCGAGCTCAGCGGCCACATATCCAAGTATGATGCCGATTACATGCCCCGGGCCTTCGGCGACGCCATGCAAAACTGGGGCGTCAGCACGGTCCTGATCGAGTCGGGCGGGTGGTATACCGATGCCGGGCGCTACCTGCAAAAGTTAAACTTCATCGCCCTGCTGGCCGCTTTTAGCGCTATAGGCGACGATTCCTATGCCACCGCCGACCCGGCGATCTACGACGCGCTACCGGAAAACGGCCGGTCCATTTATGACTTGATAATCCGGGATGTCCAGGTGATCGACGGCACCGGCATTGCCCCCTTCAAGGCCGACGTAGCCGTCAACTTTGACAACGGCCGGGGCCTGATCGCCGATCTTGGTGACCTGGATTTTCACGAGGCCAATGAGACCGTCGCCGGTGAGCGCCTTTACCTGGCCCCCGGCCTGATCGGCGTGATCCGGGATGTGGATCTGGGCGAACCTGCCTCTCTGGTAAAGGATGCCCAAAAGCTCCTGGAAAAGGGTTTCACTACCCTGCTGTATGTCCTGCCCGGGCAGCAGTTGGCCCAGTTTGCGCGCTTTAGGAACGACGCCGGCCTGCCGGGGAATACCGGGACGGTACTCAGGCTTGACGGGCCGCTGGAATCGGCCGATGCAAAATTGGTGCTGCTGGAACGGCTGGCAACCGGTCCGGTGGGAGTGTTGGCCGGTGAGGATACCGTGGCCGAGAAACTGATCACTTCGCTCACCGGCAAACCGGTGGTGCCACCGGAGGAGGCCGATTTTACTCTCAAACTGCGCTCCCACGACCCGCAGCTGATCCAGCGCCTGACGGAGGGACAGGCCCAGCAGTGGCATCTGGGGCACAGTGCCACGATCAAGAAGGGGAAGGTGGCCGACTTTGTACTATTCAGCAAGGGGCTGTTAGGCCGGCCCAAGGTCCATGCGGTCTATGTAGCCGGCCGGCTGGTGTGGCATGTTGGGAAGTGAGCCTTTTGGTTTTTCAGAAAAACCACTATGACACAAAGGGCGCAAAATTAGTATAAGATATTAAGAATGCAGAGGTTAATATCTGTTTGATACTGCCGCCCCGCTTCCAGCGGGGTTTCAGGACGGGGCCTGCCCTGAGTTAATCGAAGGGGTGAGGTTTGATTGATCCGGTGACAGGGGTGGCACATTATTCTCAGGAATCAGGTAACATTTCCTGATCTACTTTGGCCCTTCGAACTCCACCTCAATTGGACCTAGTTTGATTCGGATTTTGCGTTCCATCGTTTTTCCTCCTCGTGTTTTGTTTCTCGGCATGCAACCACCTAGATCACCTGCCGTTATGGAGCGCAGCGGAACTGCCAGTCCGTACTGATACGATTATTCGAGAGCTTAAGTTTAAATTAGATTAATCCCTATGCCAAAATGCAGATTCAGGCAAATGAAGGAGACCAAAAAGAGGCGGTAACTTCTTTTCGTTATTCATCTGATTCATCATCAGGTAATGAGTCAATATAGGAACGGTATTGTTCAGGATTGCTAGTTATCGGATCAAGACTTGCTGCGGCACTCTCTCTGAAAGCGGTCTCTTGCTCATGAATATTCAGGCCGGTTATCTTCTGTATTCGCTTCACTTCAATTATTGAATAAATGCTGCCAAAAAGAGCGGCAATAACCAGTGTAATTGGTAAAGCATACCACTTCCATAGATACCATCCAGCAAATCCAATTACCAACATGATGGGCCAAATCATGCATCCAATTGCTTTGGCCCTTCGCCTGCTATAACCTATGATTTCATCAGCTTTTTGTCGATGCACTATACTTTCCTATAAAGTATTTCAGCTTTAGAACGACCAAGCTCACCCGCCTACCAAAGCGTAGCTGTGGCGAGTCAGGTGCAGCGTCTTGTTATTCCTTTAATCCTGCGTTCGAGAGCTGCTTTCATCGTAACCTTCCCTTTTCCGCCACAATCTATCTCCACGCTCCCAGACAGCATTGGGTGTGAGCTGTCTGAACTCCTTAAGCACCTTCCGGTCTATAGCCGGATTACCATTATTATTGATGTATACAAACTCTGGCCCAAACTTACTTTCAATTTCATAAACTACCTCTTCTTGATACAGTCCTTGTCTTATTTCTAACTGTTGGGCCATGTATGCAGCAACTTGCTTGTGTGTATAAGTATCACTCATCGGATTCTTCTACCTTCACAAGTGATTCTGGGAGAAACCAACCTTGCTGAAGCTTACTTCCAGAGAACCATTTACACTTTATTTTTTCATCACCGTAGCCTTCATTGATCGTCTCGACAGTCATTTTAGGGCCGCCCGATTTAAGCTGAACGATATCGCCTGTCGCAAATGCGTTTGCCATGTCTATCTCTCCTTTCTAGAGATATTGCTATAATTTATGAAGAAGAGCCCAGGCCGTTGCAACCTGATATTGTATCTGTACGTTTGCCGGAATGTAATTCCATCCTCTGACTAAACCAATAAATAAACATTGTGATAAAACCAGGCACGGCCGGCTAAGCGAACTCACCCCGGACACTGCGTGTCTCCCCCTCACCCCGCATTCTGCGGGACAGGCTTAAAATAAAGGGTGCCAGGAGGGTACGCGCACTAGCGAATGACGGAGCCCTAGAGTTTCCTAGCCAGCTCCAGGAAGCGCTTGTAGGGCACGGCGCCCCAGGTTTCGGCCGACATGGCCCCCTTTTCCATGGTGATCATGGCTACCTTGGCGGCTTCCTCCTGGTCGGGTGCCTCGTAAATATCCATGAAATCGTAGGGACCCAACAGGGCATAGTGGTCGATCCACTTGATGTCCGGGCAGGCCTGCTTGACCGTATCCAGCCAGCGGGTGCCCATTTCCTGGCGGTCCCGGAGCCTGCCCAGGCTTTCCTGGGAGAGTTTGGTCATAAGAATGAAAGTCGGCATGGGTTACCTCCTATGATTAGTTGCAATATCGCCATATAACTGCCACTGGGGCAAGAAGGTGATTCGTCGAATTGAAATATGGAAGCCGTCGCTCAGAGATTAGGGCGCCATAATTCTCCGAATCCTTCGTGTCCTTTGTGTCCCTTCGGCCCGCCTTGCGGCGGTCTCAGGGCGGGCTTTGTGGTTCTTCTTGCTTTTTCACCCCTTGACGCCACAGCACCTGGCCCAGACCTGTCACTGCTACTATCCTTGCGACCGCTACTGCCAACTGCCAACTGCTACTCAAGCTCCACTCATCCCTTGACACACAGCACCTGGCGCAGGGTATGGACCACCTCCACCAACTCCTGCTGGTTGGCCATCACCTGGTCGATATCCTTATAGGCCTGGGGTATTTCGTCCAGAACGCCCCGGTCCTTGCGACACTCGACCCCCTCGGTTTGGCGAACCAGGTCGGCAGTGGTAAAGCGCCGGCGGGCGGCCTTGCGGCTCATGGTGCGGCCAGCACCGTGGGCACAGGACTGGAACGATTCGGGGTGGCCCTTACCTCGCACGATGTAGCTGCGGGTGCCCATGGAACCGGGGATGATGCCCAACTCGCCTTTCCGGGCCCGTACGGCCCCCTTGCGGGTGACGTAGACATCCCGGCCAAAGTGCCGCTCCCGGGAGATGTAGTTGTGGTGGCAGTGGACCTGGCTGGAGAGGCGCAGGCGGCGGCCGAGCAGGCGCTCCATGATGCGGTGCACTTGCTCAAGCATCAGCAGGCGGTTGCGGCGGGCGTAGTCCTGGCAGAAAGAGGCATCGTTGATGTAACGATCAAATAGCTCGTGGTTGCGGTCGATGTAGGCCAGATTGGCGTCAGGCAGCGCCACCCGGGCTTGTTTGGTCAACCGTTTGGCCTCCTTGATGTAGATGGCGGCCACTGCATAACCGATGTGGCGCGACCCCGAGTGCAGCATGATCCACACCCGCTCTTCCTCATCCAGGCACACCTCGATGAAGTGGTTGCCGCCGCCCAGAGTGCCCAATTGCAGCGCTCCACGTTGGAAGATCTCCCCCTTGAGCTGCCCCTTACAGGCCAGCTCCTTGAAGCTGTAGTCCGGCAAGACCGCCTCCCGGTGGGATTGGAATCCCAGGGGGATGGCCCGCTCGATCTCGCCCCTGAGCTCGGCCAGTGAAGAGGGCAGATCGCCGGCGTGGAGTGCGGTGCGGGCCGCCAATATTCCGCAGCCTATATCCACCCCCACAGCCGAGGGAATTACCGCCTGGTCCGAGGCGATCACCGTGCCGATGGCAGCCCCCAGCCCGAAGTGCACGTCAGGCATCACCGCCACATGCCTAAAGATGAACGGCAGGCTGGCGGTATTATGCAGTTGCCGCATCGCCTGGGGCTCGATGTCCGCCAGGTCCGCCACCCAGGCCTTAACCGGGTGCCGGCTTTTGTTATAAACTTGCATTAGCTCGCCGATGAATTTAACTACCCGGCAGGCCGGCCACTGCCTCTGCTACTGCCACTGCTACTGCCACTGCTACTGCTTATACCCTCTCCCCACTTGCCTCACATCAGTTTTGGCCTTATTATTAAGGTATGGATAATCAAGTGATTGCAACTCTAGACGGCACCCTGATTGCCATTGCAGTGGTACTGTTTGTTATTTCGGTGGCGCTATTTCTGTTTGCCCTGTTCCGTGTTTTGCGCATGGATGAGAAGTGGGCCTTCCTAAAGCTGCGGGTCATGGAGCGCACAACCAAGTCCACCAGCTTCACGGACAAACAGGTGGAAGTGCTCACCGACCTATCCCTGCGTATGGAGAACACATTCCAGGACCTGCTGAAATGGCTCAAGAGCGAGCGGTCCGCACTATCGGGGATGGTGGACGACAAATATAAGCAGCTGTTCCGCACTCTAGACCACCTGACGGACTACTACCGCTCGGTTGAGTTCTTCGTCACCGACGACATTTTGCGCCAGGACATGAACGAGTTCTTCCGGCGGGCCTACGAGTCAATCGTGCTGCGAATGTCGGCCGAGGTATCGGGCCCCGACTACGACCAGAAGGGGCTACCGGTAGCCATCGATTCCCTTGCCGGATACGAGTCTATGTTGCTGGAGAAGATAAAAACCGTCATCCATGAAATCGAGTCGCCGCAATCGAAAAAGGCAGCCTGAACAGCACCATCCTTCTTTATTCCACTTG
>JACZSB010000124.1 GCA_022574435.1 Fidelibacterota bacterium | reverse complement strand
ACGGCCACGGGTACCTCAACGCTAGCAAGGTCTGTGGGCAAGGCCAGATCGGCTACAGCTACGGGCACTGCGACACTTGTCAGGCAAATCGGCAAGAACATGGCCGCGTCGGCCGTCGGCACGGCCACAATAGTCAGACAGGTCGGCAAGAACATATCAGCGTCGGCTGTCGGAACAGCTACGATTACGACCGCCATCACCATCGTACAGGCGCTTAACAGTACGGCCACAGGCACCGCCACGCTGGCGAAGTCTGTGGGCAAGGCCATATCAGCCACAGCGACGGGTACAGCGACTCTCGCCAAGTCGATAGGCAAGAATCTGTCAGCCACGGCCACGGGTACCGCCACATTAACCGCCGTGAGCTTTTTCACGCAGACGCTGGCAGCCGCCGCAACGGGTACGGCCACGCTCACCACGCTGTTCACCGCGGGTGTGGCAGCCGTCGGACGTGCGACCAACAGCTTGCTGCGCCACACAGTGCGCTGGCGCCGGAAATAGGGGAAACCGATGGGACTATTCAAGGGCTTCCCGGTCACCGGCACGAGTTCCGAGAACCTGGCCACGTCCGCGTCGTCAGGCGGCGGCGCTACCGCAATAGTGACGTTGGCCGCCGGTACGACGGGCAAGACCAGCTACCTGACCGAGGCCGTATGGTCGTACAGCACGACGCCTGAAACGGGCGGACTCAACGTCTACAGCGGCACCTCGTCGGGTGCTCTGATGTTCAGCGTCGATATAACCGCATCCGGTCCCGACGGCATGCTTTTCTCCCCGCTGTCTGCGGCACTCGGCGATGCCGTGACGGTCGAGCTATTGCAGGCGGGATCGAGCATCACGGGCAAGCTCAACGCCTACGGATACAACGCATAGAATTGAAGGAGAAGTAAGGTGCCAGACATTCCCATCAGCAACACCCGAAGCCGAGGCTTCGCGGGCCTCAAAAGCATCGACGACACGGGCACCACGGGAGCGGGCACGGCCTACATCCTCGAGGAGCCGTGCAGCAAGTGGAGCGTCACGACGCTAATCACCAGCACGGCGGCCACGGTTCTACTGCAAGGCACGGCAACGTCGAGCAGTGACTCGGCGTTCACCACGTTCATGTCGATCACGGCGTCCACGGCCGGCGAGACCACCTCGACCGGCGGGTTCGTGGCCAAGCAGGTGCGTTGTGTGTTGGACGCCATTAGCTCGTCAGAGAAGACAGCTCACGCCTGGATAGCGGGCACCCTGTAATGGCCTGGACTTACAACTCCACAGCCATCGGCAGCTCAGGTCTGTCGTGGGTACGCTGGCGCGTAGGCGATACCGACACCGACGACCAGTTGCTCGACGACGACGAGATCCAGGCGGCTATCGACAACGAGGGCAACAAAGAGCTGGGCGCTGCTGTTACGGCCGAGGTTTTGGGTGCACACTTCGCTAGGAAGGTCGACAAGTCGGTGGGCAAGCTCAGGCTGGCGATGGCCCAGACGAGCGGGCACTACTTCACGTTGGCCGACCGTCTGCGCACCGAAGTGAACATGCGCGCCACCGCATACGCCGGGGGCATCAGTGAGTCGGATCGTGACAGCGAAGAGGCGGACACCGACCGTGTCGATCCTGCGTTCTTCGCCGGTCAGTTCGATCATCCCGGCGCGCCAACCGCAGCGAGCACCAACGTATTCTAATGGACAAACCACACGAGATCATCCTGAACATCAGGACGGACGAAGAATACATGGCCTACATCACCATGAAGGCTGTGCTCCAGGATATCGTCCGCAAGTTCCGCGCGCATCCGTTGCAGTTCTCGGCGCAAGACGCCGCGACCATGGCCGAGGCCGCGCTGGTGATCGAACGCAAGGTAGACAGTGGCCCTCGATAAGCAGATCCTCGATCTCTCGACCGAGACGATCATCGTGGACCCGTTGTCCACCGTCACGGCGTATGGAGCGCCTACGTATTCGACGGCGAATACCAGCAGCTACACGGTCTACGTGGAGCCGGGCGCCCGAGTCGTAGTTAACGCGCAGGGTATCGAAGAGGTGGCTGTGGCCACCTTGTTCGTGCTGTCCTCCAGCGCGGGCGTAGCCGTTCAAGACCGCATCACCCTCCCCGATAGTCGCCAGCCACGCATCTTGCGCGTTGACACGATCAACGACGAAGACGGCCAGCATCATCTAGAGATTCTCGTGTAATGGCCGCCACGATATCGCTTAAGCTCACGGGCACCAAGCAACTCAACCGTGCGCTCACAAACCGCACCCTGCGCGCTCACGCCCTTGCCAGCAACAATCAGCGGCACCCCGCAACTCTCTTCCCACAGCGTGAATTTGCGCCAGTGCTGCTTTTCGCCCAAATGCCAACCGTGATCCGTCCACAGACAGATCGTCGTATTGTCCGCGTTCGGCCCCTCATCAAGTGACTTCAAAATGCGCCCGACATTCTGATCCGCGTAATGGATACACGCCAAATAGGTCGCAACCGCACGCTTCCACTGGCCACTGCCAGTCACCTCGGCGTGATCCCTCAGACTACGGAGCGCACTCGGAGGAATGTCGTCAAGGTCGCCCTCAAGAATTTCCGGCAAGATCGTCTCCGCTTCCGGAAACTTCTCGAAATACTTCTCAGGTGCATACCAAGGCAAATGCGGGCGGTATAATCCCGCCGCAAGGAAGAACGGCTTCTCATGCTCTTGCTCTAGCCGTTCTACCGCCCACTGCGCTGTGCGGAAGTCCGGCATCTCCGCGTCGGTCTCCGGGAACGGACCCCAGTCGGTACTGGTCTTATCAGCCTCCCACTTCAGCCGTTTCGGAGGTTTAGGACCAAAGCCCGATTCACGACCACCTGATTCCTCAAATGCGCCCTCGGGGGCGTGTCCGTGGAAGAGTTTGCCGACGCCCAGGTCGCCCTGGACCGGTTGCGGGACAAGGACGACCCCCTGATCACCGCCAGGGAGCTGCGCCGCACGCTTGGCCTATAGGCTGCGCTTCAAACGGTCGGTGGCCAGGGACCTCCGGCAGCTGGAGCGGCGGGACCAGGAACGGGTTCTGGCGAAAATCGACAAGGAACTCATCGCCCGCCCTGAAAAGCATCCCGGCCTGAAGGGAGAATATGCCGGCCTGCGCCGCCTGCGGGTGGGAAAATTCCGGGTGATTTATGCCATCCTGGATGAGAAGGTAGTGGTGCTGCGGGTGGGGCACCTACAAGAACGGGGCTAGATGCTAGGGGCTTGGGGCTGGAGATTTGAGGCTGGGAACTCGAAACTAGGAACTCGAAACTAATCTTAAAACCGTCACCTCCGAGGGAACGCCGATCCTCAGGGGCGGGCCCCAGTAGCCGGTGCCGCGGTTGACGTAGATCCAGGTGCCGTCGTGCTTGTGCCGGCCGGCGGTGTAGGGGTGGGTGGCCCTGACGGCATAGGTGAAGGGGAAGAACTGGCCGCCGTGGGTGTGGCCTGACAGCTGGAGGTGGAAGCCCAGCCGGGCGGCGGCGTAGATAGAGCCGGGCTGGTGGGCCAGCAGCAGGCGCACGTCGCACTGGGGGGCGCCGGCCACGGCCGCCTCGGGATCGGTGGCATGGTGGGGATGGGTCTGGTGGGCATGCAGATCGGTGACCCCGGCCAGCAGGATGCGGCCCGCGCCGTGTTCCAACACCGTATGCTCGTTGATCAGGGCGGTCATGCCCAACCGCTTAATCTCGGCCAGCCAGTCGTCCAGGTTGGAATAGTACTCGTGGTTGCCGGTGCAAAAATAGACGCCGTGGGGCGCGCGCAGGTCGGCCAGGGGGGCCACATCCTCCTTGAGGTAGCGCACCGAGCCGTCGGCCAGGTCGCCGGTGCAGGCGATCAGATCGGGTTTGAGGGCGTTAACCTGGTCCACCACCTGGCGCACCCAGCCGCCCTTGATGGTGGGCCCCACGTGCAGGTCGGAGATCTGGACGATGCGGAACCCCTCCAGGTCGGGGTGCAGGCCCTCGATGGGGATCTCCACCTCGAATACGGTGGGCCGGCGGCGGGCCTGGACCATGCCATAGGCCGATGCCAGCCCGGTGGCGGCTACCAGCCCCAGGTTCATGAGGCGCACGATGAACTCCCGGCGACCGGGGTCGAATGCTTCGGTGGCAATGGTGTTCGCCCGCAGGCTATTAGCCAGTTCCAGCGCCTTACCGCCCAGCGCCAGCCCGAGCCAGAGCAGGTCCCGGACCACTAGTACAAAGAACAGTATTGTGAAAAAGCCCAGGCTGGTGTAGCCCAGGGCGGCCAGGATGTCGGTCAGGGTATTCTCGTAGCCCCGGTAACGCAGGATGATAGGCAGGGGCGTCAGGAGCACAACGGTTGCCAGGAACCCCCAGGCCACTGCGCCCCAGGGCGGGGCCAGTTTCAGGGTGTGGATCAGGCGCAGCCCCACGTAGCCGTGGATCAGCACGAGCACTGTTATCACTACTACCAGGAATATCATCATTGCCGCCGGTTTCAAGAAGGTCAATTTCCCACTGTGGGGGGGATCGGCACCAGCGAAATTTGCCGCCGGGCGATGGCGCTGCCAGTAAATGCTTTAATAATGTGGATTTAGCGGATAAATTTGTCCGTGTATCGGAACCACCGGCGTCGTTTCACTATTGGATTATTGAATCAATGCATCTGGTGAACAATCCTTGATGTGCTTACCTTCAGAGGTAACCGGAGCCAATTAAATACAGCGATGATGATAAACAAGTTCGAAATACCCCACAGAAAGCTCGCCGCCTTCTGCAACCGATGGAAGATCATCGAGTTGGCATTGTTCGGGTCGGTGTTGCGGGAGGCCTTTGGCCCTGAGAGTGACGTTGATATGCTGGCCACTTTTGAGCCGGATCATGGCTGGTCATTATTGGATCATGTCGCCATGGAGGAGGAATTGAAGGAAATTTTCATGCGTCATGTGGATTTAGTGAATCGCCAAGCCATAGAGCAGAGCCATAATCATATCCGTCGGAAAGAAATCCTGGGATCTGCCGAGGTCATTCATGTTGTCTCAAGATGATAGTTCTATCATCGATATCCTCCATGCAGCCAAGTTGGTGCAATCGTTTCTCGAAGATGTTGCTTGGGAAGAATTCGAAGGCGATGCTATGCGCCAGTCAGCCGCTATCTACTAGCTGATGGTTATTGGTTGAGGCTGCCAAACGAATTTCCAGTGAGTTCAGGGCGAATCACCCTGGGGTGCCGTGGAGGGATATGGCTGGTATGCGGGATATCCTGATCCATGCGTATGAACGTGTTGACATAAGCGAGGTCTGGACTGCTGCAACTGTATCGATCCCGGAAGTCATCCTGAAGCTGGAACCGTTGACACCCGCTACTGAATAAGCCGTATGGCTGCCATGGCCACCACTGTCGACATATTAGACATCTGGATACTGGTGCTGTTCATGGGCGGGACGGTGGCCTATGGCCTGTGGTCCGGGCGGCGCAACCGCACCACCGGCGATTATTTCCTGGCAGCCCGGGAATTGCCCTGGTGGGCCACCATGCTATCGGTGGTGGCTACCGAGACCTCCGTGCTGACCTTCATCAGCCTGCCCGGGATCGCCTACCGGGGCAACTGGTTCTTCCTGCAGCTGCCCTTCGGCTACATCCTGGGGCGGGTGGCGGTGAGTTACCTGCTGCTGCCGCTGTACTACTCCGAGGGGATCACCTCCATCTACCAATATATCGGGCAGCGCTTCGGCCGCCAGGTGCAGCGCGTGACCTCGGGCATTTTCATGGGTACCCGGGTGCTGGCCGACGGGGTGCGCTTCTTCGCCACCGCCCTGTTGGTGCAGACACTGCTGCCGTTGTCGATCCCCCAGGCGGTGCTGCTGCTGGGAAGCGTCACCCTGGTCTACACCCTGGCCGGCGGCATTCGCACGGTGGTGTGGATGGACACCTTTCAGTTCGTGCTCTACGCCGGCTGCGGTGTGCTGTCGCTGGTATTCCTGCACGGCCTGATCGACGGCGGTCTATCGGCCGGATTCAGCCAGGTGGCGGCGGCGGGCAAGTTCGACCTGATCAACCTGCGGGCCAGCGAAATATTCTCCTACAAGGTGGCCTACACCTTCCCGGCGGCAGTATTGGGCGGCGGGTTCCTCTCCTTCGCCTCCCATGGCGTGGACTATATGATGGTGCAAAGGATACTCTCCACCCGCAGCTTGAAAGCCGCCCGGATGGCGCTCATCGGCAGCGGCCTGTTCGTCACCTTGCAGTTTGCCCTGTTCATGCTGGTGGGCAGCATGCTGTGGGTGCTGTTCGCCGGGGAGCCGTTGGGGGTGGACCGGGAGTTTCCGCACTTCATCGCCACCTACTTACCGGCGGGCCTGAAGGGATTATTGCTCGCTGGTGTGTTGGCGGCGGCCATGTCCACCCTGAGCTCGTCCATCAACAGCCTGGCATCTTCAACGGTAAACGACTGGCTGAAACGCACCGACGACCTGCGGTTGTCGCGGCTGGTGAGCCTGGGGTGGGGGCTGGTGCTGATGCTGGTAGCAGTGATGTTCACCTCCACGGAGAGCCCGGTGGTGGAGCTGGGGCTGCAGATCGCTTCCTACACCTATGGCGGACTGCTGGGCCTGTTCCTGCTGGGGCGCACCGGTAAGCGTTTCCATCCGGCTGCCCTGGTGACAGGTCTGGTGGGGGCGGCTGCAATGGTGCTGCTGCTTAAGGGGCTGGATGTGGCCTGGACGTGGTATATTATGGCGGCGACGGCGACGAATATAGGGCTGGCGTGGTCGGTTAACCGGCTGCCGGGGCTAAGCACTGAGGAATAGGGGGCGATTAATTGCGGCTGCTCATGGGAATTACATTGCTGCTGATGGCGGGGGCGGATGCCAGCGCCGGGAAATGGCGCTATTCCCGGGTGTATGAGCCGAAAAATCCCACCCAGCAGTTCAGCACCACCTTGACCGGCCTGGATGTGCTGGTGAACGATGATCTGCGCCCCTTGCGCGGGAAAAGGGTGGCGGTGGTCACCAACCATACCGGTTTGAGCCGGGAGGGCGAATTTATCCTTGACATTTTTGCGGCCGATGAGGATATTACCTTGGGCGCAGTGTTCAGCCCGGAACACGGGTTGTTCGGCCGGGTGAGCGATGGGGTGGCCATCGGGGACAGCGATCAAGCCCTGGCCGGGGTTAAGATTTACAGCCTCTACGGGCAGACCCGCAAGCCCACTCCCGACCAATTAGCCGGCATCGACCTGGTGATTTTCGATATGCAGGACGTGGGCGCCCGGTATTACACCTATCCCAGCACCATGACCCTGGTAATGGACGCCTGCGCCCGCGACGGGGTGGCGTTGTGGGTGCTGGACCGACCAAACCCGGTGCGCGGGGACATCATCGACGGTCCGCTACTGGACCTGGAATACGCTTCCTTCGTGGGGATGCACCCGGTGCCCATTCGCCATGGCATGACCTTGGGGGAGCTGGCCGTCATGATCAACGAGCAGGGCTGGCTCACCGACAAACGGCGGGTCCGCCTGACTGTCGTGCCGGTACTGAACTGGTCGCGCTTTGACTGGTGGGAAGACACGC
>JACZSB010000123.1 GCA_022574435.1 Fidelibacterota bacterium | reverse complement strand
CCTCGGTGACCCATTTTTCCTCATCGGCATGCCGGCCATAGTGGATCAGGTGCTGATATTCATGGGCCAGGGTCTCCAGTATGAGCAATGTATGCGTGGCGCCCGGATAGGTATCCAAATATATAATATCGGCAAAGTTGCCCTCCGGACCCTGGTCCTTCGGGTCAAAATAACCGGCGATAAAGCTAGTGGAGGAGGTGGAATCCCAACCATCCCGCACGTCCAATAACAGGATGAACACCTGGCCGTTACCATCGATATCGGTGGGCGGGCCGAATATCTTTTCCGCCAGCGCCTTGATCCCCAGTGTAGGATCGATTGAACCGGGGCGTCCCCCATCCCGGAAGGCGGACACCAGGCTGGTGACCACGGCAGCGTCAATCCGCCCAGCATCCAACTCCGCCACCTCGCCATATATCAGGAACTGCGGATCTTCGAATAGCAAATCGAAATCCGCGTCGATCAATTCGGCTTGCTGGGAGTGGATATCTTTGCGGATTTTGAAGATGCGATCACCCTTGACCGGCGCCGGCGATTTCCACAGGGTGATGGGCGCTTCCAACGGGATAGCACTGATATGCGGTAAACCACATAATGGATGGGGCTCCTGTCCTGGTAGGAGGCTGCCGGCGATAACGAGAGTGCAGGCCGCTCTAAGTAGTGGTCTCATCCCGGAGATCGCGGGTCATGAGATCATTGATAGCTTGCCGCGGATCCTTATCTTCAAACAGCACCCGGTATACCTCCTGGCAAATGGGTAGGTCCACCTTGAATTTCTCAGCCAGCCCCATGACCGATTGCGCGGTGTAAAGCCCTTCGGCCACCATCGCCATCCCATCCAGCACCTCCTTCACTTTCCGGCCCTGGCCGATCTCCACACCCAGGTAGCGGTTGCGGCTATGGCGGCTGTAGGCGGTCACCACCAGGTCGCCGATACCGGTCAGCCCGGCGAAGGTTTGGCGCTCAGCGCCCAGCGCCAGCCCCAGGCGGGTGATTTCCGCCAGACCGCGCGTTACCAGGGCGGCCATCGTATTGTCACCATAGCCGATCCCCGCGCAAATGCCGGCGGCTATGGCAATGACGTTCTTTACGCTGCCGCCCAGCTCCACGCCGATGATGTCCCGGTTAGTGTAAACCCGCAGGCGCTCGGTGCTGAGCAGCTGCTGAAGCCGCTGGGCATATTCCAGGTTTTCGCTGGCGGCCACCAGGGTGGTGGGCAACTGCTGCATGACCTCCTCGGCGTGGCTGGGGCCATAAACCGTGGCGATACGTTCAGGCGGCAGATCCGTGGTGGCCAGAATCACCTCCGACATACGCAGCAGGGTGCCCTGCTCGATCCCTTTGCTCAGGTTCATCACCGGGCGGTCCCCCATCAGGGGAGCGGTCTGCTCCATCACCCGGCGCACAACCTGTGAAGGCACCGCCACCACCACAATTTCAGCGCCCTCCAGAGCCTCGCGCAGGTTGGATATTATGCGCAGCCCCGATGGAAATTCAAAGCCGTCCAGGAAGGGATGTTTACGGGTAGTTTCGAACTCGCGAGCTTCGTCCTCGATGAAATGCCAGCAGGTGGTGGGGTGGCCTGAGCGGTGCAGGTGAGCGGCCATGACGGCGCCCCAACTGCCGGCCCCCAACACGCAAAACCTCACCGGCGTCATTGCACTTCGCCAATGATTTTATATGCCTCTCCCTCACCCTGGAGATATGCTTCCAAGTCCGCCAATCCCTCCGGGGCGATTACCAGCACCCAGCCGATGCCCAGGTTGAAGGTGCGGCGCATGTCGCTGGTTTCAACCTTGCCGGCCTGCTGGATCAGCTGGAAAATCGGCGGCCATTCCCACGCCTCCCAGTCGATGGCCAGGCGTTGGCCGGAGGTCAGCAATCTGTATAGGTTGCCTTCCAGGCCGCCGCCCGTGATATGGCCGCAACCTCGCAGCCAGGGCTTATCAAGCAGGGGCAGCATGATCTTCAAGTAGGAGCGGTGGATTGCCAGCAGAGCGTTCCCCACGGTATCATTGAGCTCGGGCAGCCTGGTATCCACGGTCCACTCCCGCAGCAACGCCTCACGAGCCAGAGAATATCCGTTGGTGTGCAGTCCTGTCGATTCCAGCGCCACCAACAAATTACCGGCCTGCACTTCCCGGCTGGTGAGCAGCGCTTCCTTTTCAACCACCCCCACGATAGTCCCGGAGATATCGTATTCGCCCTGCTGATAGAAACCGGGCATCTCGGCCGTCTCGCCGCCTATTAAGGCACAGTCATTCTCCCCGCAGGCTGCCGCCATACCGCGCACAACCTCCTCGAGAACCGAGGGATTGAGCTGGCCGGTGGCGAAATAATCGAGGAAAAACATCGGCCGGGCGCCGGTGGTGAGGATGTCGTTTACGCAGTGGTTCACCAGGTCTTGGCCAATGGTGTCGTGCCGCCCGGTGAGGAAGGCTACTTTCAGCTTGGTACCGACCCCATCGGTGCTGGAAACCAGTACGGGGTGGCGATAATCTGCTGGGAAACTCGTACAGCCCGCCAAAGCCGCCCAGGTTGGCCAGCACCTGAGGGCCGTGGGTGCTGCGGGCATGCTCTTTGATGCGCTCGACCGCTTCTTCGCCGGCGCTGATATCCACGCCCGCCGCCTTGTAGCTCAGGCCGGAACCGGCTGTCATCCCCATTCAGGCTCGGTCAGGCTGTGCCATTGCTCCGGCATACATGGCCTCAATCTCTGCGGCAAAATGCTCGAGCACCACGTTCCGCTTCACCTTTAAAGTGGGGGTGATCTCCCCCCGCTCGATAGACAGTTCACGGGGCAGCAAGGTGATTTTACGCACCTGTTCGTAGCGCGAGAACGCTTCCATCGCCTTGGCCACTTCTTGCTCCACCGCCGCGATCACCGTATCATCCTTTATCAATTCGTCTACCGAGCGGGCTGCCAGTCCTTGCTCCTCAGCAAAGGACTTTAGTTTCTCAAAACTGGGTACCACCAGGGCCGAGATGAAGTTGCGCTGGTCGCCGATCACCACTACCTGCTCGATGAATGGGCTGGTAACCAGTGAGTTTTCCAACGGCGCAGGGGCCACATTCTTGCCCCCTGAAGTTACCAGAATAGACTTCTTGCGGTCAGTGATCTTCAGGAAGCCGTCGTCGTCCAGCTCACCGATATCGCCGGTGAACAGCCAGCCGTCATCGTCGATGGTTTCTTTGGTGGCCTCGGGATTTTTGAAATAGCCCATCATCACGTTTGGCCCCCGCACCAGCACCTCGCCATCATCGGCGATCTTTACCTCCACATTGGGAATGGCGGCCCCCACCTTGCCGAACTTGAACTGCTCAAGTTTATTTACGGTTATCACCGGGGTGGTCTCGGTCAGGCCATAACCTTCCAGCACCACCATCCCCATCATGGCGAAGAACTCGGCGATGTCGGCGGATAAGGGGGCGGAACCGGAAATGAAGAACCTGATGCGGCCGCCCACCCGGGCCTTCATCTTGGAGAAAACCAGTTTGTCGGCCACCTTATACTTGAAGGCCAACCAGCCCTTGGCTTTTACGCCGGCCATGCGCAGATCCAGCACCTGTTTGCCTTGCGCCAGCGCCCACCAGAAGATCTTCTGCCGCAGGGCCGGATCTTTGCTGACCTTTTCAATCACCCGGTTATAGACCTTTTCGTAGAATCGCGGCGCCCCGATCAGTATGGTGGGATGGGTCGCCTGCATATTTTCCGCCACCTTCTCGATGCTCTCGGCATAGTACACCGTTGCGCCCTGGCTGAAGGTCAAAAAATGGCCCGCCATACGCTCGAAGGAGTGGCACAGCGGCAGGAAGGAGAGCAGGCTGTCATCGGGAGTAATCTGGATGCACGTCAGGGAATCCTCGATATTGGTAACCATGTTGTTGTGCGACAGCATCACACCTTTGGGATCGCCGGTGGTGCCGGAAGTGTAGATCAGGGTCAGCAGATCATCGGGCTTGGGCGTCCGGCACATTTCCTCAAAGTTCAGGCCATGTTCCTTGCCGTAGGCCTGGCCTGATTCCAACAGGTCGAAGTAGGTGAATGACTGCCGGTCCTTTTTATCCAGGTCCGCCCCGGTAATCCGGGAGTCGTCCATCACGATCAGGGTTTTCAAGTGGGGACATTCGTCCCAGATTTCCAACACTTTGGCGGCCTGTTCCGTATTTTCGGCGAATACCAGATGGGATTCACTATGGTTCAAGATGTAGGCCACCTGCTTGGCGATCAGTGAGGGATATATTGCCACTGTGGCAGCGCCGGTGGATAAGATCGCGTAGTCCGCCATGGCCCATCGGGGCCCATTGCCGGAAATGATTGCCCCTTGGACACCTTTCTTCAGCCCCAGGGACACCAGGGCGTAGCTCAGGTCCTCCACGGTGTGCCTGATATCCTTGCCGCGCAGTCCTTCCCACATACCGTTATTGTTGGCGCTGTAATACAGGTAGGTATCGGCAAACCGATCGGTGGTGTTTATAAACATCCCAGTGATAGTTGAGTACCTGGCCATGACTAGCTCCTCAAGTTTTAGCGTTGATCGAGAGTAAGTTAGGCAGCGCAAAGCCCCTGCCACCATGCAAATTACCAGGCGCAATATATATTTGCCGGGGATGAACATCCAGCCTCTTTTTTAATTCCCGCCCAAATATCTCGTGATCATGATAGGGTAAAGCCGATGCAAAGTTTGTAACTTGCTTAACTTAGATTCAATAAGTTCAATTTAACTCTCAACTGGGTTACGGCCCCGGTGTGAAACGGAAAAGAGGCTATGGCGCCACCCCTCACCCACTTCCTTAAAACCATCCGCTTAGGGTTACCGTTATTATTGGTGACTCTTCCCGGGCTGTCAACCGGCCAGACCGGCACTCCTGCCACCACCGGTAATATTACTGAGATAAAACGGCTGGTGATCCTGCCGGCCATCGACGAAACCGACGACACGGGCTTCTCCATCAACCGGGAGGTGAACCGCGCGGTGGCCTCGGTGGCAGCTAGGCTGGGGCGCTTCCATATAATCGACCGCAACGATCTGGAGGCGATCCTCCAGGAGCAGGACCTGGCGCTGCTGGGGCTGGTGGACGATTCCTCGGCGGTGGAAATAGGCCGCATAGCCGCCGCTCAGGAGGCCCTGCGGATCACGGTGCTCAACTTTCACCAGATCGGGGTGCCCAAGGACAGTGACAAGGATGAAGATGACGATGATGACGAGGAGAGTGCGGGCACTGCCATCGCTACGGGAATTTTCGGAGCGTTGTTGAAAGCTGCCGCAAAGGAGGGCAAGGAAGAACTCGATCCCTACCGGGACAACATCCAGACCCAGATCAGCATCGAAGTGCGCAATATCGACGTGGAAACCGGCCAGACTTTATACTCCTTCCAGGCCGGCGCTTCCCATACCGGCGGCGCTCGAGGTAAGTCGAGGGAAAAGGCCATGCGCAAGCTGCGCAACAGCATCAGCACCGAGTTGCGCAAATTCTACCTGCTGGAATCGCGGGTGATGGCCGTGCGGGGCGATGAATTATTCCTCCCCCTGGGCAGCGCCATCGGTCTGCGGCGGGGGATGCTGTTCACCATTGTGGAACCGGACCGGCAGGAGCAATTCGGCGACATGACCATCGCCATCCCCGGCCGGCCAGTGGCCTATGCCAGGGTTCAGGAGGTGTCCGAGACCGGTAACCGCTCACTGGTATTGCGGCGCTGGGGGGAGATCCGGCCGGGCTATGCCGCCCGGGAGCAGATCGCGCCGCTATGGGGCCTGCTGCTGGACGCACGGCCGGGAGTTAGTGGCAGCTTCGGCGATAACCTGGGCCTGGGCCTGCGCATCCATGGCGCGGCCATCAGCGGCTTCGATTTCGGCCTGGGGCTGCACTACGCCAGCGCCATCGACAGCCGTGACCATAGCAACCCGGGCTTTCAAATTAATGCAATGGCCGGTCGCCGGATGCGCCTCTCCAGAGCAATGGCCCTATTTACCAGGGTGGAGCTAGGCTTTGGCGCCTATTTCCGCGATGACGACAACGGACAAATGGTCAACGCCGGGGTGGGCATCCTATCGCTGGGCGCCGACCTGGAGCTATTGCGCTCCCAGGGCAGTGACCTGGTGGTGGGCCTGGCCTGGCGCTTCGGCGGCAAAAGTAGCAAGTGGACCTATAGCGAAGGTGACGGGGACGACAGTAAAACCGTCGATGCTGAGTGGGACCTGCGCGGCGCTCCCGATGTGGATATCTCCGGGCTGTTTGTGACTGTGGGCTACCGCTTCATTTTCCCGGGGGTGCGCCGGCCGGGGTTGCCGATTCCGGGGCTGTGAAGAAGCCGGCTCTAAGTTTTCCCATGCCATAAACTGGCACGGACTACCTAGTCCGTCACGGCAATCCGCCTGACCGCCTCGGCCAGCCCCTCGGACAGCAGCCGATTGATTGAGCCTTCGATGTCGTAGGAAGTGCTTTTCAGAATTCTCCCGGTCTCAACGTCGATGATTTTCATGTCAATGATATAGACCGTCCCCAGTTTCCCGAACGACCCCGCCAGCATCTGCTGGGCGCCGATCAGTTGCCCGATCTCCACGGCGCAATCATTGGTGGTACATCCTGTTAACTGGAAGTCCTGTTCCTCAAGGATCTGCTCCATCTGCCCGCGTTCAATAACCTGGTAGGTGCCCAGGGCGACCATTTTTGTCGCCAGTCGATTAGTCAGCACCTGAGCCTCCTGGGCCGAGACGCCGATGCCCTGGAAATCGAGGATGGCGATTGAGATAACGGATCGGGTCTTAGTAGGAGCTTCAACAGCCACCGGCGCGGTCTCATCATTGTCCTTGATAATGTAGGTATGCGATGTGAGCTCGCCCAGCGTGGCGTTGATGGGGCTGGAGAGGGAAACCAGGATGGTCTCTTCGCCTTCAACAGCGGCATCATCGATGACGGGAAACTCGATGCTGGCGGAGGTATCCCCCATAGGGATGTGAAGCGTACCGGCTGCCAGGATAAAGTCCACCCCCCGGCCTTCGGAGGTCCCGCCGGTTACGCTATACTCCACGCTTACCTCAAAGCCTGATGGCGACGATAATGTAACCGGCAGCCGGGCCGGTGTGAGCGCTTCACTCCCGCTGGTGACAGGAACGGAAAAATGGACGGTGGGTGGCGGATCGTCATCAAAAACCGTATGGGAAAAGAGGGAATCAGGCCCGATTACAGCATTGTCGGCATTACGTAGCGCAAGCGATATGACCCGATCTTCTTCATCAAGTGTATTATCAGGATGATCCACATACTTCTCCCAGAGTACTTTGCCTGGTGGAATTACAACAGGGATCATCACTACTGGGGCTTGATAGGAGAAAGGGGGTTCAGCCGATCCTAATGACCTTACTGACGGAGAATGAATCTCTCCATCGTTAACCCAGCAATTTACCGTAATGCTGTCATGCCATCTCTTCGATAGTTGGATAGCAATAAGAAAAGAAATACTATCCTCAGATGCTGAGGATTCAGTTCCGGCAAACTCCACCACCGGCGGCGTCCGCCAGGCATTCACTACATCCGCGGGCACTGTGAACATTTCAGTGGCGGCAATTTCTCCAAGCATTGTGACCTGAACCTCCAGCGGTTCCCCAAAGGGTACCGAATCAGCCAGGGAGGCGACATCCACC
>JACZSB010000122.1 GCA_022574435.1 Fidelibacterota bacterium | reverse complement strand
TTTCGGCCTGGAGCTGTCGGCCCTGACTGACACCGGCTCGTTCCTGGTAGTGCGCGGAGCCAGGGAATTACCCTCCTTCCCCGGCCAGCCGGTGGCCCTGTTTCCGGATTCCACCAATGTCAAGTTGACCACCCGGGGTCTGACCTGGGAGCTGACCTCCCAATGCCTGCCGGCCATGCACCGGGGGGTGTCCAATCGCAGCCGGGCGGATAAAATTTTCATTGAGGTGGTAGGCGGAGCAGCCCTGGTTTTTCAGGGCTACCCGGACTAACCACCGGACGCTATGGATATCAACCTACCGGCCATCGACCTATCCATAGTGCTGATCTACCTGGCCGCGATCCTTTACCTCGGTTTCCGGCCTCCCCGGCAATCATCCCCCACTGCGGCCGACTACCTGCTGGGTGGCCGGCGATTGACGGTGGTTCCCTTCGTGGCCACCCTGGTAGCCACCTGGTATGGCGGTATCCTGGGAGTGGGGGAGTTCACCTACTCAAATGGCGTAGTCAACCTGGTGGTATTCGGCCTGCCGTATTACTTCTTTGCCCTACTTTACGCCCTATTCCTGGCGGGGCGCATCCGCCGGGGGGAGGCGTTGACCATTCCCGAGCGTTTCAGTCGCCACTTCGGCCCCCGCTCGGCCCGCTTCAGCGCCCTGCTGGTGTTCCTGCTCACCACCCCGGCGCCCTATCTGCTCATGCTGGGGGTGTTGGCCCGGCTGCTCACCGGCATGCCCTTATGGCTGGGGGTGTTAATGGGCACCATATTCAGCACCGCCTACCTGTGGCGGGGAGGCTTCCAGTCGGTGGTGCGCACCGACCTGCTCCAGTTCATCCTGATGTTCGCCGGATTCGGCGCACTGCTTATTCTGCTGCACACGCAATTACCCCTATCCGAGTTATGGGAGCAGCTGCCCGCCGGCCATCGCAGCCTGCGGGGACCGGGTAGCATGAGCGGGCAGGTAATACTGGTATGGTTTTTCATCGCCAGCTGGACCTTTGTGGACCCCGGTTTCTACCAACGCTGCGCCGCCGCCCGCGATGGGGCCACCGCCCGGCGAGGCATCATCATTAGCATCGGTATCTGGTTCGTCTTCGACCTGCTAACCACGGCCGCCGGACTATATGCCGTTGTGTTCCTGCCCGACCTGACCCAATCCCTGGCCGGCGGGGTGGCCGCCTTCCCGCTGCTGGGCGCGGCGGTTCTGCCCACCGGCTTGCGGGGACTGTTCTTCGTCGCGCTGCTGGCAGTCATCATGAGCACCGTGGATTCATTCACTTTTATCGGCGCCACCACACTGGGACGGGACCTGCACCGCTCCGGCCCATTGACTGCCACGGTTGAGCGCCGCCGGATTAGATGGGGCATCGTAGCCAGTGGGACGCTCGGTTTCCTCCTGGCACTGGCCGTGCCCTCGGTGGTGGATTTATGGTACCTGCTGGGGACCATACTGGTGCCGGGTTTGCTGGTACCGATCCTGCTCACCTTCAGGCGCTCCCGGTCGCTGTCGGATAATGCCGCCCTGTCGATCGGCCTGGCGGGTGTGTTGGTGGCCGCACTGTGGCAGGGTGGCTATCAGGCCGGCCTCCTGTCTGCACCCGATGGGGGCTATCCCCTGGGTCTGCCGCCCATGCTGCCCGGCTTGATGGTCACCGTGGCTTTAGGTATCTACCACTTGAGGGGTGGCCCCGGAGCGGAGAACAAATGAGAACGAGGCAGCGACCTGGCGGCCACTACCTCGTTCGGTTTGGTAGAATGTGCCAACAAGGAGGGGTACTCCCTCTACCTGAAGAGTACCCACGGAGGTGTGTTGTGGAACTACAGGTTACCGCAGCTCCACTTAATTATAAATGCAGGCCTCCGAAATGTTCCCTGGACCGACCGTGAAAAGCCATCGGCGCACCACTAGCAGCGGCCACTCGCCGGGCTCGAGCGTACCGGCCACCGGCGGCGTATACCTGCACATTCCCTTCTGCGGCCACAAGTGCTTCTACTGCGATTATTACACTCTGGCGGGACGGGAAGATGTCATTGATCGCTTCGTCGAGTGTCTGGAGCGGGAAGTGCGGCAAGTGGACGGCGACTCTATTTCCTGGTCGGTGGATACGGTGTATATCGGAGGCGGCACGCCCAGCCTGTTCCCGCCGGCGGGGGTAGAGCGCCTCTTACGCGCCCTGGATGACACCCTGGGGCTGGGGTCGGTGACCGAGATCACCCTGGAAGCCAACCCGGGGGAGGCGCCGCTGGAGCGTTTGCGGGATTACCGCCGGCTGGGTGTCAATCGGCTCTCGCTGGGAATCCAGTCCTTCGATCCCGCTGTCCTGGGCTTCCTGGAACGATTGCATCAGCCGGAAGACAGTCAGATGACCTTCGCCGCCGCCCGGAAAGCCGGGTTCGATAATATCAGCGTCGACCTGATGTTCAATGTGCCGGGGCAGAGCATTTCACAATGGCAGGCCGACCTGGAACGGGTGCTGGAGCTGCAGCCGGAGCACATCTCAGCCTACTCGTTGACCGTGGAGACCGGCACCGGCCTGGCGCAGGCGGTGGACGCCGGGCAGATTATCATGCCGGAGGAGGAAACTGACTACCGGATGTTCACGGCTGTTCGGGAGCTGCTGGTCGCCGGGGGCTATAGCGCCTACGAAGTCACCAATTTCGCCCGGGACGGCCGGACTTGTGGCCACAACCTGCATTACTGGCGCATCGAGCCCTATCTGGGCCTGGGCCCCGCGGCCCATGGCTTTGACGGTCGCAAGCGCTACTGGAACGTGAGTGATCTGGATGAATACCTGAAACGGGTTGCTGCGGGAAAGTCGCCCCGGTCCGGCAGTGAGGAGTTGACCGATAATCAGCTCGCTGGGCTGTTTTATCCGCGCGCAGACACGCGTGTCTCGAGGCGTTTCCAAGTGCCCGATTGGTCGGTTGGCAAGCCCAAGATTTCTGGTCCAGTCAAGCTGTTAGGATTTTCGGTTGTTGATTGATATTTCGTTCCGTCCATCGCTGTAAAAATTGTACCGGGTTCATGCCGCCCAGCGATCCATGCGGCCTGATCGTGTTGTATTCCTCCAGCCATTGATTGATGACCACACGAGCTTCGGTCATTGAACTGAATAACCAACGGTCCAGGCAGGTCGTGCGGAAAATAGAATTGAAACTCTCACAGTAGGCGTTTTGCCACGGACTGCCAGGGTCAATATAGTGCGTATCCACGTGCATTTTCTTCAACCACTTCTGCACTGCCTTGGAGACCATTTCAGGTCCGTTATCACTTCTGATACAGACTGGCCGACCGTGCGTGGCGAATAGTTTGTCGAGAATACGAATGACATCGCTCGCCGTCAGGCTGCGGCCAACAGTGATTTCAAAACCCTGCCGCGTAAACTCATCAACCACGGTCATGCACTTCAACTGTCGAGCGTCCTCCGTGCGATCAAAAACAAAATCGTAGCTCCAAACGTGGTTCGGATAATGCGCCTGGTTCACCCACTGCGTGGTCACGCCCAGCAACTTGCGTTTGCGGCGTTTCCTCACTACTTGCAGCCCCTCGCGGCGCCGAATCAAGCGTACTCGCTCACGGCTGATCGATTGTCCTTCGCCTTTCATCAAATCGAAAATCTTGCGGTAACCCCAATAGCGATACTGGTCCGATAAGCTCACCACACGCTGATACGCGTCATCCATAAGATCCTGACCGCCAACATATCGGTAGCTCGAACGGTTCATTTGCATCGCCTGACAGGCGCGTCGTTCGCTGATCGCGTACTCAGTCTTCAAGTACGTCACGCAACGTCGGCGCTCTGGCAGGCTTACCATTTTTTTGAGTTCACATCCCTTAACATCCGAATATCCAGCGTCTGCTCCGCCACAATATTTTTCAGTTCGCCGTTCTCGCGTTCAAGCTCCCGCAGCCGCTTCGCCTCCGAGACTTCCATGCCACCGAACTTCTTTTTCCAGCGATAAAACGATTGCTCCGCGCAGTTATGCTTGCGGCATACATCTGCCACCGAAAGCCCGGCGTCTGCCTCTTGTAAAATCCGTATTACTTGTTCTTCTGTAAATCGCTTGCCCTTCATCGGTTCCTCCAGTATCGAGAAACCCTAACATAGCGACTGGACCAATTATGACGGGGCTAGCCACTGAGTCATTCAGTCAAGCAGTTTCTGCATTCATGAGCAAGGGCGATCCACGCTCTTTTAATGCCTTAAGGTACTGGGCTTCATCCGTGCCATCATCTTGTCGAATCGCTCCTCCAGGCTGATCTGGTAGTGTAGATCAACAAGGATTGGGTTTTGCGTCCAAACAAGAGCAAACGGAAAATGCCCCCAATTCATTATATATCAATGAGTTAAACCCATTGATATATAAGGGATTAGTCACTAGCGGCCACGAGAGTGCTCTCAAATACCACTAACGGGGTACATTGCCCTGATGCTCGAATTCCTGACTTCCATACATTGAAACCGCCAGCCCGAAAGCGGCCGTTAGGCTGGTAGGATTGTGAGGGTTCGCTAACGACCAAATGCGACCGCTCTTTGCGAAAGAGGAGGAAGGCGTGTTCAAGAAGAAAAAGCGCAACCTAGAAAATATGTCCGCAGAGGAGATGCGAGCATTTTACTCAAGGACAACAAAGCGCATTCTGTGGGTGAACGGCCTGTGGCTGGTATTTGTGGTCTTTATGCTCTTCTGGAAAACTGGTATCGGCGTCTTTTTGTTAGTCATTACTGCCGTGAAATACTTTTTTGATTATCACGATGCCGAGTCTCAGGCGCACGCTGCGAACTTCGTAAGCGAAATGATCAAGAGCGAGCTAATCGGAAAAAAGAAGGATGGCTGAGTGTCTACAAATGGCCGATGTCAGTCGCATGGGAACGCCGTCATAAATGCGGCAATGAGAAGAAACATTTCCTCAAGGTGTAGAAGTTCCGGGTTATCTTCCATGAAGCCTACAAATATGCGCACTGCTTGACTATTTACGATTCCATCAGTTGGAAGGCAAACTGGCAGCTCATAGCCCATATTTGTGAATATGATGGTGGCTTGGGTGAATGCCTGAACGAACCCCAAACAACTCATTATTTTCCCGTGATCTACTGTATCGGACTTGTCGTCCATTGATCGGATGACATTGTTGCAGCGAGAGAGATATTCGTTTCCGTCAGCGGCCACCGTCGTTGGCGCAGAGAGGAGCAATAGAAAACATATCATGGCAAGGGCGGACCGGATCATGTTGGCAGTTTCCCTGTATCTATCAGTTTCGCCGAATTATGCGGCATGATGAGTTTGATCGTATCAACTAACCTCCGGCCATGCTCACCGAGTTATATATAGAAGCCCTGCTAGTCGATGAGGACTTTGCTGATCAGGTGTGGAAAGCGTGGAATGTTGGGCTCATTCCAGACGAGCTGGCTTTGTGTGCGTGGAGAATAATATCAACTCGTTCGATAAGTTATAATTGAGGGCACCAATAAGAAGAAACGAGCGTATGGATATAGAACGATTTCTGTTCACGATCATATCGAATCACTGGGTGTTCTTTATCTTGTCACTCTATGGACTGGGCAGATCGGTGGATAAAGATAATCCTAACCGGGCGTTGTGGGGCGCGATGAGTGTATTTTGCCTAGCTGTGTCAGCGTTGCTCTGGAAACTATAAAAGGTACGTGGGACACGACGACACCAAGTACGATTGGTGGGACTTAGAACCGCCATATGTGCCTAGTGACGAGGCATTCTTGAGAATAACCCGATAAGTGAGCCAACCCGGTCCCAAAGATCGAAGCCACATATATGTGATGCGATGTAAGAACTTTATCAAGATCGGTATTGCCAAAGATATCTGCACTCGGTTAAGCGAACTCCAAGTGGGCAACCCATTCCCTGTTTTTTACGTTTGGTCATCTCGCTCACTACACCGGGAAGACGCCCACAAGATCGAAAAGATGTTGCACCATCAATTTGCTCACAGTAGAGAGCGTGGAGAGTGGTTCAAGATGAACCCAGAAGGGGCCATAAAAATAGCCGAACGTCTATATGCCTCGTATGCAAAGTAGCAATATTTAAAAATGGCCAAAACGACGTTTTAAGTCATTGATTCTAAAGGGCCAAAAGTGCCAAAAACTGCACCAAGCTATCTAGGTAAAGGTACGTCACTCAAGAGGCGTAAGTTGTTGATTTTTAAGCGCGCAAACCTGGCTAAAGTGGGGGGTTCAAACAATTGTTCGAATTGGCACTTTAACCACCTTTCGAGAGGGGCTTTTTATTGGTAGTAAAATCCTCGCGAGGTTCACGAAAAGTAGGGGGGGTGTACCTAGGTATGGGGTGGGGGTTTTCGGGGAGTTTGCCAAAATTAAACTCTAGTTAAAACAGTGTGTTACAAGGGTCGAATTTCCGACATTTACCACATCCCGGCTTTGTTAAATTCGTCACTGGTGCAGGTACGGGATATATCAGGCCGAAAACGCCGTCACAAGCCTCTCAGGACGCGTCGGGGGCAATATACTGGTTATTTAAACAGTGGTTCAGGATGGGGCCGGCGACTGACATGAACTCCACACCCAAATAGCTGCCATACAGCTCTAAATTTGCTCTTTCTATCCCTTGATAATGTACGCCATTGGCGTATAGTTAGTACGTGATCTTCGTAGAGACATCATTCTTTGAAAAGATTCGAGAGGACTACCTCAACGATGATCAGTATAGCTTGCTGCAAGCTACGCTGCTGATCGCGCCTGACGCCGGAGCCATCATTAAGGGTTCTGGTGGAATTCGCAAGATTAGATGGTCAGTAGATGGTACCGGCAAGCGTGGTGGAATGAGGGTGATTTACTACTGGCGGAACGCCAAAGACGAGATTCACCTTTTGACCGTTTATCGTAAATCTGAAGTGAAAGACTTGACGCAAAAGGAAATCAAGGCATTCCGAGCGATAGTCAAGCAAATAGCAGGAGAATGAGCGTATAGGCAATCCAGAGCGAGGAGATAGGGCAATGGCAACGGGAGAACGAAACATAGCGGAGGAAATTGAACGGGGTCTGAAAGAAATCCGCGACAACCCAAAGAAACTGAAGCGGTACGAATTTACGCCAGTTGACGTAAAGGCAATTCGTGAGGCTTTTAATATGTCCCAGTCGCAGCTAGCGACGTTCATGGCAGTGAGCATTGACACGCTGCAAAACTGGGAACAAGGGCGCAGGAACCCGCGCGGTCCTGCTCAGGCATTATTGCGCATCATGCAGCATGAGCCGGAGGCCGTTATGCGGGCACTACATACGTAAGGAAAGTACGGAGAGAAAAGATGGCTAAGAAGTCAAAGACGTTCCTGATTCGGGCCAGTTCAGATTGGCACTTTGACCGAGTTTCTGCCTGTTTGCCCGATATTTGACGGGCGCCGGCACCCGTTTGGGACGGCATGATGCACAGACTGTTTATGATAAGACAGTGACCATATAGCCCCCGGTTGGTGTGAGCTGATCGGGGGTTTAATCGTGAAGAACGGAGCGGGCAGGAATCTACTGTAGAATTGAATCTTCTGATTGCCAAGGGGATGGCGACAGTGGATTGGGTTAGTTTTCTGTTGGGCTTGCTGACGGGCGTAGTGGCAATAATTCTTAGCGGATTCTTCGGGGCCGCTGGAAAGGACTTGTACGCAGCTGTCA
>JACZSB010000121.1 GCA_022574435.1 Fidelibacterota bacterium | reverse complement strand
GGCCGATTTCCTGGGGCGCACCGCTATTTCCCTATCGGACTGCCGGGCCCTGGTCCGAGCCGGCTGCTTCGACGACCTGGAGCCGGGCCGCCCCCGCCCCGATCTGCTGCTGCAGGCCATGGAGCATCACGCCCCGTCGCGCCGGGCAGCCCATAGCGGGGGCGGTGTGCTCTCCGGGTTGGAGGGCCAGCTGGGCCACCATGACGGCCGGGAAGGGCACACTCCCCAGCTGCGGCCCCTCACCCGCCGCCAACTGTTCGACCTGGAGCTGGCGTCCTTCGGCTACCCCATCTCCTGGCACCCCCTGGCCCCCTACCAGCGCCTGCTGAAGGGCCGCACAGTCCCGGCCAAGGAGATTCCGCTGCACCTGGGCAAGACCATTAACCTGGCGGGGGTCTGCCTCACCACCAAGACGGTGAAGACCAAAGAGGGCCAGGCCATGGAGTTCCTCACCTTCGAGGACCGCACCAGCCTGTTCGAATGTGTCCTGTTCCCCGCCCGCTACCGCAGTTTCAACGACCTGGTGCGCTGGGAGAAGCTGTTTCTGGTGCGCGGCAAGGTGGAGGAGTCCTGGGGCGTTTACACCATCAACATCGAGCGGCTGGACTCCCTGGCCCAAATGTTGGAGCGCTCGCAGCGGGAGCGGGGAGCAGAGATTGTCGATTGATGATTGGCGATTAAAGTAGTTCCAGGTACTCTGAGGCGCTAGCCTATGGCATCATTATCACTCTCCCTGGCATCCTCCTACAACTGCCATCCCGAACCCCACTCTCATCCCCAACCTAATTGTCATCCCGAATGAAGTGAGGGATCTCTCTTCAGGAAACCTCGGAGAGATTCCTCGTTACTCTCGGAATGACATTTCTGGTAGCTGGCTAAAGCCGGAGGAATGTTCTGCATACCAAGGATTACTTATATTACCTTTAATTTCGGCCCTTAGTATTAGGGCGGTACTTTGCCGATGAAAACATACTACGTCTATATCATGACCAACAAGTCCGGTACCCTGTACACCGGGATGACCAATAGCCTGATTCGCAGAGTGACCGAACATAAGGAGAAGCTTGTACCTGGTTTTACCAGCAAATACAATATCGACCGGCTGATTTATTTCGCTGCCACCCACGATGTCAATGCAGCCATTGCCATGGAAAAGCAGATCAAGGGTTGGCGGCGGTCAAAGAAGATAGCATTGATCGAATCGATGAATCCCGAATGGAAAGATCTGAGTGTTGAATGGTTTGGCGATTAACAATCCCTTTCGCTGAGCATTGAAATTCACTTTATTTCCTGTTGACCGCCACATTCGTCCTCTCATCATCCCACACCCCACTCCCATCCTCAACCCAACTGTCGTCCCGAATGAAATGAGGGATCTCTCCTTGGGAAACTTCGGATAGATTCCTCGTTGCTCTCGGAATGACGTTTCCGGTAGGTGGATAAAGCAGGAGGAATCAATGAGTTTTGAAAATCCCCTTATTTATCGTTGACCGCCACATTCGTCCCCTCATCATCCCACACCCCGCTCTCATCCCCAACCCAACTGTCATCCCGAATCCGCCAGTTGGCGGATGAGGGATCTCTCTTCAAACAAACAGACTCGCCCGCATTCACCTGGCAGAGAGATTCCTCGTTACTCTCGGAATGACAGATCTGGTGTGGCGGGTAAGGCCAGGATAATAATTAAAACGAGCTGCCCATCAAGGTAAATTTTGACATGCCCCCCGACAAATACCGCAGTGCCGCCCTGCTCTACGACCTATGGGCCCGCCTGACCGAGTCCAAGGCTGCGACCATCGCCTTAGAAATGGCCCGGGTCAAGCCCGGCCAGGCGCTGCTGGAAGTAGCCGTGGGCACCGGCCTGTTCTTCGCCCGCATGGTGGCCGCCAATGGCAGCGGCCGTAACGAAGGTGTGGAACTATCACCCGCCATGCTCTCCCGGGCTCAGTCGCGCCTGGACGCCCTGGGGACCGATAACTACCACCTGCAGTCCGGCGACGCCCGCCAACTGCCGTTCCCCGAAGCCACTTTCGATCTGCTGGTAAATAACTACATGCTCGACCTGCTCCCGGAGGAAGATTTCGAGCCGGTGCTGGCCGGGTTCGCCCGGGTCCTCAAGCCCAACGGCCGGCTGGTGCTCAGCACAATGGCCCCCGGGCCACGCTGGTATCACCGGGCCTGGGGTGCTCTGGCCGATTCCTTCCCCGCTCTACTCACCGGTTGCCGGCCGGTCGTAATCGGCGGCCACCTGTCAACGGCCGGCTTTGCCATCGAACAGCAGTTATTCGTCAGCCAAAACACCTTTCCTTCTGAAGTTACCCTGGCCCGCAAATCCCCATAAGTGCCTACCTGACCATTACTGCCAACTGCGTACTGCCAGCTGCCGACTGCATACTGCCAACTGCCACTTCTTCCCGCCATTGCCCGCGGCTGAGGCGCTGCCTAAATTGAACCTACTGATTGAACCTGGAACCAATCCGACCAGATGCTACCCGCCAATCGCGTTCACCGCCTGTTAATCGGCCTGACCCTGCCGCTGATGCTCCTTTCCGCCTGGCCCATAGACCGGCCGGTAATCATTGAGCAGCGCGCCACCGGGCTGGCAGTCTTCAACTTCACCAGAGCGGATATTTACTGTGCCGCCTTTAAAACCGGCACAGTCGCCCTTGCCGGCTGGCGCCCCTGCAACCATCCGGACATCTGCCCGGGGAACATCGCCCGGCCAGGGCTAGCGGCTCGCTTGCAATATATCGATATCTATCATTGGCTGCCTGGCGTAGATGTAACGACCTATTGGTGGCACCTGATTCCGGACGCCGCCGGGCAATACGGTTATCGGGTCACTGACTTAACAGAAAAGATTGTCGCTACCCCGTTGGTGCCAATCTTCCCGGATGATTGAAAAGGCGGCCCGCAAATGGACCTTGTTCCGCCAAGGGGTAGGCAAATTAAGTCTGGCCACATTCGTTTTGGGATTGGCATTTGGTTTATTCGGGCGCTCCTGCCTGCACCAGCCGATTTACATCGAGCAGCGAGCGTCGAAGCTTGTAATATTCAACAACACCACCGATACTCTGAATTTCACGATCATGCAGCGCCGGGCGGCCCGCTTCATGAAGTGGAAACCGTGCGACCACCCGGCCCAATGCGGCGGCCGGGGGATCCCGCCGGGCAGGAGCGGCTCCATGCCCTATGAGCTAATCTACCAGTGGTACCCGGGCGCCGAGGTGGTGGTCTACTGGTGGCACCTGGTGCCGGACGCCATGGCGAAAAACGGTTACCGGCTCAACGGCCCCTATGAGGAGCTCTCGAACACGCCCGTCAAGGCCATTTTTGGCAGCGATTGATCCGCTCCAATGGGTACCGGGCAATCTGCCGAGCGATAATTGACCCCCGCCGCTCAATCCCCCATATCATCTGAAGCCCTGCAGCTGGCTCTGCGCCATAAAATCTACCTGGGCACCTCATCGTGGAAGTATGAGGGCTGGCAGGGAATGATCTACCACGACCACTACCCCAGCAAAAAATCGTTCCAGGCCCGTTGCCTGAGAGAATATGCCCGCTATTTCCCGGCCGTGGGAGTTGATTCCACTTTCTACCGGTTTCCCCCGCCCCAAATGATTGGTGGCCTGGCTGACTTAACGCCCCCGGACTTCAAGTTTGGCTTGAAGGCCACCGAAGAAATCACCGTTTATAAATACCCAACTCATCCCCGTTACGGCCAGCGCGGGGGACAGCTCAATCCCCAGTTCCTCAATGGGCAGCTGTTCGTGGAGCAGTTTTTAGAACCGGTCTCGGCCCTGGGCTCCAAGCTGGGCCCCATCATCTTCCAGTTCGCGGTCCTGCCCAAGGAGCTGGTAGCCGACGGTAGTTTTCTGGGACAGTTGGATGAATTCCTGGGCGGCCTGCCGACGGGCTACCAGTACGCCACTGAAATCCGTAACCGGCAGCTGTTCGGCCCCACCTATTTCACCCTGCTGCGCAAGCACGGCGTGGCCCACGTATACTCATCCTGGAGCTGGATGCCTCCCCTGGGCGAGCAGTTGCAAGCGCCCGATTCCCGCACCGCCGAATTCTTTGTAATGCGTCTGTTGACCCCGCCGCAAGTTGTATATGGTGATGCAGTGGAAGCCTTCTTCCCGTACACCCACATTCAAAAACCACAACTGGAGATGCGTGATTCGCTAGTGCAATACCTGAATTCAGCATTGCAAAGTGAATTTCCCGGCTACGTGTTCATCAACAACCGCCTGGAGGGCGCCGCCCCCCTAACCATCGCCCAACTGCTGGAAAGGGTGCTGGCCGGCTAATTCCAAGCGCTGGCGCCATGTGTGTCAGGCCGGTCGTAATTGCAAACCGCTCCATGGCTAAAATGCCCATATTTCTATTTAACATGAAGGTAACTTACGAATATACAAGTGGTTGGTGCAGGCGCCTAAAGTATTACTTCAGGCTATGGGATCTTCCCGCCAGCCCTATTCGCCCTCTGGAAGCCGGTTGAGATTGAGTAGTATTTCCGGCTGGTCCCACTCAATTATAGTGAATTTCTGATGCTCGAGTGAGCGGCGCAGGCTGAAGTGTCCCTCCCGGTAGGCGGCCAGCAGGTGCGGCAGGCTGTCGCGGTGGTACCAGGCCGCCAACGGATGGAGCCGCCCGGCAGTGCTGGGGACCACTCCCCAGCCGGCTCGCTGTTGCCACAGGCGGCGGCATAATTCCCCGGTCAGTTGCGGCAGGTCACAGGCGCAGATGAAAGCCCAGGCGCTACCGGCCAGTTCCAGGGCGGTGAGCACGCCGGACAGCGGCGACTGCTGACTGTAGTGGTCGGCTACGGTGTTCAGCCCCAGGTCGGCGTAGGCCCCGGCCTCTTTGGCCACGACCGTCACTCGTTCGCAGGTGGCTGCCAGGGTGTCGGCAATGCCCTGGATCATGGGCCGCCCACGCAGCTCATACCGGGCCTTGTCGCTACCGAAGCGCCGGCTGCCGCCGCCTGCCAGGATGAAGGCCTCCCCGGGTAATCTGATTTGATCGTGCATGACTCAACCGTAAGCTATAAGGTTCATCCAGGCCGCGCCAAAGGGTAATTTCCCCCTAATACCAATGATTCACAACCCAGGACCAGTCAACCGAGCTATTACCGCCGCAGCCCTCGGAATGCTGGCCGTTTTCGTGGCAGGTTGTGCCACCCTGGGGCCGCCACCCGCTTCGAGCAAGGAAGCCCGGGCGGTCTGGCTATCGCGCTTCGACTACTGCGGCGTGAGCCCCACTCACGATCCCGATTCCATCCAGGCCTACATAACCCAGGTGGTCCGGCAGGCCGCCCGGGCCAACTTTAACATCCTCTTTTTCCAGGTGCGCGGCAGCGGGGACGCTTATTACCAGCCCGGCCTGGAGCCGTGGGGCAGCCTGCTAACCGGCACTCTGGGGGCAGACCCCGGCTGGGACCCACTGCAGTTCGCTATCGAAGCCGCCCAGGCCCACGGGTTGGAGTTGCATGCCTGGGTGAACGTCTACCCCGCCTGGAAGGGTACCAAGCCCCCGGGACTGGCAATTCCGCCGGCGCCGTTGGCGGCTCATCCGGAATGGGTGGTGGCCGACTCCACCGGACGACCAGTGGCCTTATCGGATGGCTACACCACCTTCTCTCCGGGAATTCCCCAGGTGCAGGAACACATACTGGCCGTGTTGGAGGATATCGCCGCCCGCTATGATGTGGATGGGATCCACCTGGATTACGTTCGTTACCCGGATTGGGCCCTGGCAAAAGGACTCTCCCGCGACTCCCTGAGCCTGGCCCGCTTCCACTCGGCCGCCGGCAATCCCTATTCGTTGGACTGGGACGACTGGCAGCGGGAGCAGGTCACCCTGCTAATAGCCCGGCTGTATAACGGGGTCACGGCCATCGACAGCAGCATTAAGCTCTCAGCTGCGGTCATCGGCAGCTATCACCAGTCCGGCTGGAATGCCTACAACCAGGTCTATCAGGATCCCCGCCGTTGGAGCGAGCTGGGCAAGATTGATTTCATCACCCCCATGATCTACTGGCCCCGCAACCACCGCACCCAGCCGTTCATGGTGCGCTCGCGGGAGTGGCGGGAGCGTTACACTATAGGGCGGCCCGTGTTCCCCGGCATCGGCAGCTACCGCTATAACCAGGAGGACGGCGACCTGACCTGGAGCGAGGCGTTGGGCCAGATCGACGACTTGCGCCGTGAGAACTTCCCCGGGCTGGCTTTCTTCGATGCCCGTAGCCTGGAGCATCATTGGGCCCAGCTGGCCACGGGGCGCTTTCGATCCCCGGCCAATATTCCGGCCATGGCCTGGAAAGACCCGCAGGCGCCTGATCCCCCTTCGGCCCTACTGCTGACAGCTTTGGGCCGTAGCGAAGCCCTCACCTGGGTAGCGCCCAAGGCTGAGGATGTGGCACGATTCAACGTCTATTTCAGCGAAAACAAGCCTATAGATCGATCGAGAGGACAAAATCTGGTGCACGTAACCGCCGGACCACGCCTGGAGTGGGTTATTGAGCCTCATAAGTTGCCATCCCAGGGCTATTTAGCGGTCTCGGCGCTGGATGCCGCCTGGAATGAAAGCGCCCTATCCAGGCCGATCCAATGGCCCTAGAGTTATAATGGCCCTATAAAAATGAGGAGAGCCGAAAAATTAAAACCAGCCTGTTTCCTGGTATTCCCGCTTTCAATGGCTAATTCCACTAATTATCGGCGCTCTAGCCTGTTTATATTTCGTGCAACCCCCGGATTATCGATTTTAAGCCCGGAATTTGTTCCGCAGCCAACCCAAAACGTCCGAAGGCAAATAATGGCCCCAAAACAGCAAAATCAAGCCTGTGGATGGCATTTGAACTAAGCTGTGGGCAGCACCCGCCCCATGAGAAAAAAAATACACTATATGAAACGCGGCAGTGACCAATACAAAATATTATTAAATGCTCATATGATCATATAATGATTTTGTGTCCCGTATTGAAGATTTACGCCCGAGCTTTTTTTTCCAGCTTGATAACTAACGTACTCCGCATCTATTTTCAGCGGTGACCCAAGGCAACGGATCAGCCCCTGCGCGACAGAAGTGTTGCGGCAGGGCCCACAACCTGGAGACTTGATGGTACTACTTGGCCGCCCTGGCATTTTGCCCGCACTCGTTCGAGATCTAATCTCTTTTCGAGCATTGCTTCCGCTCATAATTATAGTTTTGGGCCCTTTATCCGCTGGCCGGCTGGATGGCCGGCAGACAACAGCTGGCGAATATCAGGCGCCTCCCGTCGCATTGGTGGAGCAGGCCAGGCGGATTCTAAAGGAAGTACCCTTGATCGATGGCCATAATGATCTCCCCTGGCAATACCGCAAGCGAGTGCAAAATCACTTAGACCGGATCGATTTGGCCAGCAGCACCGCCGGTTTGCCCAAACCGTTGCACACCGACCTCCCACGCCTGCGGGCCGGTCTGGTGGGCGGCCAGTTCTGGTCTGTCTACATCCACGTCGAACTGGGCGGACCGGGCGCTGTGCGGGCCACACTGGAGCAGATCGATGTAGTTCACCGTCTGATCGCGAAATATCCCGACGACCTGGAACTGGCCCTGACGGCTGACGACATCCTCCGGATCCACCGGGCGGGCAAGGTAGCCTCTCTCATCGGCATGGAAGGGGGCCATTCCATCGATAACTCCCTGG
>JACZSB010000120.1 GCA_022574435.1 Fidelibacterota bacterium | reverse complement strand
ATGCGCCCAGCCTGGGGGTGGCCTCGTTGAACCATCTGTTCCTACCGCCCGACACGACATCCAGCCCGGTCCGAATGGAGGTATCCCCCTTCCCACCGGAGGAATGGCGCCGGCTCAAGATGCACCGCCGCCGGGCGGAACCGGCCAAGCTGATCCTGCTAGCTGGGAGAGCCCACCTCCGTTGATGCCACGAAGGATTTAACAGCTTCGAAAAATTCCCGGAAGTCGGCCTCCAAGCCGGTGTAGTGGCGCTTGAGTTCCGCCAAACCCTCCGGTAGGCGATTAGGCACCTGCAGGCGTCGGGATAGCCCTTGCAGGGCGCGCCCCACATTCTCCAGTTCCCCATACGAGGATAACCAATCGTCCCGTTTCATGAGCGGATAGGCCTGCTGCAGCCGGGGCGGGAACAGATCCTGGTAAAGGCCCAGGGCCGCGTATACCCGCTGGGTGTATTCCGCCAGGGGGCGGGGGTGGTAATCGGGCCAGTCCCGGGCCAGGAAATGATCGTAGAACAGGTCCACCAGGATACCCCGGGTGTGCCTGAATAGAGGATCGATACGGCGCTTGCTGCGCCGGAAAGTGGCGTGAGCGTCGGTAAAGGCATCTATCTTCCGGTGGAGCAGAATCGCGCGCTGGATGGCCGGCGGGTAGTTCCGGTGGTCATCCCCCTTGACGAAATCGCCCAGCAGGGCGCCCACCAGCGATTCGGGAGTGCCGTCATCGGAGAGGTAAACGTGGGCCAGGTAGTTCATGGTGGGTACGGATTGGGGGTGTTAATTTCGGTGAACAATCGGGTGAAAGGAAGAGCAGACCATGAAATCCTACCGGCAGGAACTGTGGATGAATGTATCTCAGCGCATGGACTTCGTCAACATCACGCCCCAGGTGGAGGAGGCGCTACGGGCCAGCGGCGTGCAGGAGGGGCTGTGCCTGGTGAACGCCATGCACATCACCGCCTCAGTGTTCATCAATGACGATGAGCCGGGACTGCACCGGGATTACCAGCGCTGGCTGGAAGAGCTGGCCCCCCACGAGCCTCTGTCGCGCTACGACCATAACCTCACCGGCGAGGACAACGGCGACGCCCACCATAAGCGCCAGATCATGGGCCGCGAGGTGGTGGTGGCCATCACCGGCGGCCGCCTGGACTTCGGCCCCTGGGAGCGCATATTCTACGGCGAGTTTGACGGCCGGCGGCGCAAGCGGGTGCTGGTGAAGATTATCGGGGAATGAGGGCGCGGTTTATCTATCGCCCGCCCACTCCCCTGGTAATGCAAGTCAGCTCTAGTACGACCCCAGCATCGTCTTGGCCCCTGCGCCGTGGGCCTTCAGCTGGCTGACCCAATCGACCTCGCCGCTGTCGTCCACCCCTTCAACGCGCACCACGCCGCCGGGAACGTTCTTCACCCGCCACATGCGGATTTTCCCGCCGCCCATAACGCCAAACTCCATGAGATCGGCCTTGAAAGCGCCGGCGGGTACCTTCACGTCCACGCCCCTTTTCGTCACAGACCCCTCCAACGACTCGGGGGTCAGCTCCATGGGCGGGGCGTACCATCCTTCAGTGACGGGCACCTCCGCCGCTTCCTCGTCGCCGGACTGTTGCCGCATGCGCCGGATGGACTGGCGGCCCTTGCTGAACAGCACCTCCATGATGATGGTATCGTCTGCCTCGTCGCCTCTGATCTGCACCTGCCACCACTCCTGGCCGTTGTCGAGCTTGGTCAGGTAGGCCTTGCGCATGACCAGGGGATCGTCTTCATCGCCGGTCTCCCATTCGGTCCACTCACCGGCCTTCACCGGCGCCAGCTCCATGTTATAGCCGTTGGCGGCAAACAGGGCCTGGAACATGAGGGGATACAGCTGGGTCATCATCCCCGCGGCCAGGCTCCCCATAAAATTGCCGCCGATGTTGATATTGATATCGATGTCACCGATCATGGTGACGGGTTGCCCCAGCCGGGCGGTGAGGGTCTTGCCCATGTCCAGCGGCATGGTCACCCGGAGGGTAGCCGTCGCCCGGTCCTGGGCCGTGACAGTAACGACATGAACCCCGGCTGCGGCAAACTTCACCGAAGCCATGCCATCCTGATCGGCGGTGGTCTGCTGCCCGTCGGTGACTTGCACGATGGCCCCGGGGATCGGTTCGTCGTTCTCATTGACGACCTTAATATTTACCTTGAAGATGGCCACCTTGGTCAGCAAGGCAGACGTTGAACAACCGCTAAAGACCAGCGGCGCCGTCAACGCTGCCAACATCAACACACGACTGTATGATCGTAAACGAGCGACTATCATATCAGGTTTCCCCCCTTTAATGATCTGTTAGGGTACATCCCATGTGCCCACGCGGCCGGGCCATTCCATAGAAGCGCGGAACGCCCCGCCAAGTAAAGATCATTGGCTGCGGTATATGAGGCCCTGTGTGCACACATTGGGGTCCAAATCTACGGGTTGGAACGAAGAATTGCATCCTGTAAATGATAGAGTTATCAATTCTTCCCTAACCGGATATTGCCGTGCAGGTCGGGCCGCCACCGCCGAGGGGACCCTAGCCTGCGGTGAGACAAATATGGTGCAGCAGCACCCCCACCGCCACACTGAGGCTTTCCACCGACCCATTTATAAAATTCCCTGCCTGGCGTGACCAATGTCACCAAACTAAATATCAGGCGCGGTTCTGTAACCTGCATCACAGACGAATGGCCTCCCGCAGGGTAAGTTGCCTGGACGCACAATCTCCATGGGAATGTCGTCCTTGGTAAACCGCTAACGTTAACCCTGAGGAGGACCTTACCATGACCTTCACCAACCGTAGAAACCAGACAATCATCACCTTTCGCCCCGACGAAGTGATTTTTCACGAGGGCGCCAGGGGCGATAAGATGTTCATCATCAGGAGCGGCGAAGTAGCCTTGTCGAAAACGATCGACGACCTGGAGATACCGTTGCAAAACCTGCCGGCCGGCACTGTGTTCGGAGAGATGGCCCTGGTGGATAATCAGCCCCGGTCGGCCACTGCCCGGGCGGTCAACGAGGTAACTTGCCTGGTCATCAGTAAAATGATTTTTCGCCACAAGTTGACGACGGAGGTCCCGCAATGGATGCAATCATTCTACGGGATGATGGTGGTGCGCCTGCGCATGTTCATGCTTCAATCCCAGGCCGACCGGGTGGGATTGCCTGGTCACCAGATCATCGAGCTGCTGGCCATGCTACTGCAACGCGGCGTCACCGATGACCAAGGGCAAGTGAGCATCCCGTGGGACCAAACAACCCAGAAAATCGCCTACATCCTGCGGCTTCCGGAAAAGCAGGTTTCCCAAGTACTGGAGGTACTATCCAAATCGGAGTTGGCCGAGTTTGTCTTTAATCAAACCAGGCAGAAATTGTTCATTGCCGGTTCCATGGAGACATTCCAGCAATTTGCCGATTTCAGCCAGGAGATTTTCTTGGTTGAACGCCGCCGTAAGCAGCCCCAAGACATCCGGAAAACAAAGGAACTCGAGGGGGAGTTTCAGAACAAACTGCATGATATCCTCGGGGTGGACGTGGGAACCCACGAGATCGCAGTGAAAACGTTGAGCGAACGTCTAAAGGAGGGATACCAACAATCATTGGAACGGTACGCTAACGTCATACGCAACCTGATGAATCAGAATATTATAGCGAAAGAAAAAAAGGAGTTTCAGGGTTTGGTCTATAACATAAACCTGGATCTTTACAAGTCTTACATTTCGTCGTTCGACCTTTACCCCCTGTTCAAGGAACTACTGGAGCGGATATCGGCCTCGACCGACCGGCCAGGTTCCTCGCTGTTGGAGACGCCCCGGCTGCCATTTGATAATGGAGTGTTTAATGCCTAACAGGCCGATCCGAATCGGCCTGCGGTCATTCAGAGGCGGTGGTTGCGGCCAACACTTGAGCGGCCTCGTCCGCCTGTGAAGAATGGATCAGCAGCCGCACCCCGCCATTGCCAAACAGTAGATGCGGTTGCATGCCGCCGGCGTCGTCCGCCTGGATAATGGTCTCGAAGCCGCAGCTCCTCAGCAGGGCCTGGTCCAATTCGGCCTCATTTCTAGTGAGGTAGGTCCGCAGGCAGATATGGGTGGTCATCACGTGTTCCTTACTTCTAAAGCAGAAAAGAATTTAACGCCTGAGCAGGCTGGCCGCCAAGCGTTGTGCTGCTCTGATTCCCTGGAATCAGCGGGCTACCGCAGGAGTACAATCTTCCGTGTTTCGATGAATACAGGTTGGGATGTGAAAACTGGATCGGTGGCCTCCAGGCGGTAGAAATAGATCCCGCTGGGTACCGGCCGCCCGAAATGGTCCTTGCCATCCCAGTAAACATGGTGATAGCCGCCGTGCTCGGTTCTGTTAAGCAGGACGGCCACCTCCCGCCCTAAAAGGTCATAGATCCTCAGATCCATTTCGGCGGTGGTAGGCACCGTGTAATTGATACGGGTCAGGGCATTAAAGGGATTAGGGTAATTCTGGTCCAGGGTGAATGTGGCGATTGAGCCGTCATTGGGATCGACCAGGGCGACGAATTCCACTTGCTTGAGGATCCAGTCGTCCGGGTCCAGCGCCAGGGTAACCGCCGCCGCCGTCAAGGGTATGGTGAACGTCTGGTATTCCTCATCGTTATAGATTGTCACCATCGTATCCCCCCCAGCGGTGGTGATGGCGATGTCGATAGGCATGGGGAATAGCCCATTCACCGCTGCCTGGGACTGGTAAATGGTGAGCTCCACCGCCGGGCCACCGTCCACTTCCGTAGCGCCCCACTGGACCTGGTACACCGGCCGGCCCACCTGGTATAGCCAGGCGTTGAAGAACCAGTCCAGGGTGGTATCGGCCACGGTCTCGCACAGATTCTGAAACCCGGCGGAGGTGGCGTTGCCGTAGGCGAACCGGGGATCATGGGAATAGGCCAGCAGAATCTCGAAAAAGGCGGAATCCCCCACAACATGCCGGAGCATATGCACCATCCAGGCACCCTATCATAGACAGTGAAATGAAAGATTCGGCCAACTGCGGTGGTGTCATCCACGAATAGAGCGTAGGGGAACGGTCGATCCATCCCATTCATGTAATCGCGGTAATAATCGCGGTCGTATTTATACTCGAAATACAGTGCCTCGGCATAGGAAGCGAACCCTTCGTTCAGCCAGATGTCGCCCCAGACGGCATTAGTGATTTTATCACCCCACCACTGATGGGCCAGCTCGTGCACAGTGAGCACCTCGCCGAAATGGCCCTGGCTGCTGATGGTCTGGTGTTCCATGCCGCCCCCCGGGGGGAATTGGGCCACGCCGTATTTTTCACCAAGGAAGGGATAAGGGCCAAATATCCGGTGGAAATAGCCCAGCATGTCCAGGCACTGGGGCAGCCCGGCCCGGGCCGCGCTGGAATTTTCAGGATAAGCGTAGTACTCCACGAGCAGGGAGTCAGACTGGCCGTAGTGGAACCAATCGGTTTCGACCGCATAATCGGTAGCCGCCACCGATACCAGATAGGTGGTAATGGGGTATTTCTCGTGCCAGTAAAAAGTAACAGTTCCATCATCATTGTCGGTGGTAGCCCGCAGAGTGCCGTTCGAGGCGGCCGTCAGGCCGATGGGCACTGTGAGGATGATATCCACCGAGTCGGCCTTGTCACCGGGGGTGTCCTTGCAGGGCCACCAGGCCCGAGCGGAATAGGGCTCGCTCAGGGACCAGATCACCGGGCTGTCATCGCCGTGGGTAGTAAAACCCAATCCCCCAATGGGCTGACCGTGGTAAGAGACTTCGAAAGTGAAATCGCCCCCGCTGTCAACCGGCTGGCTCAACGGCACGTGTAGCAGATCGGCGCTGTGGGTGAACCCGCCGGCGTCGCCGGAAACCGAGTCTACCACCATGTTACCCAGCAGGTCCAATACCACCAGGCTCAGGCCGTCTACCAGTGCCGTGCCCCGGACCTGGACCTTGCCGGAAAGTGACGGTCCCGCCGGATCGAGTCGCAGATCCAACCGGTAGTAGCGGGCATCGTAGAAGCGCTGGGCGGGATCTCCCGGCGGTACTTTCAGCAGCCGGTGGCGCTGGAGGGCTGCCATCTTGGCGGCGGCCTCCTGCTGGTGGACCGCCCGCACTTCCGCTGGCGATGGAATGTCCCGGCCGGTAGCATCCCTACCGTTGAGATGCAATGGCATTGCCAGCAATAGGATGGCGACCAGTGCGCCTGAAAGCCGGGTGCTGGGAATAGGACCGAAGGTTAAAATGCCCGAACGGCTATAGTCGGTAGGCCAGCCCGAGGGCCAGGTTGCCGGCGGTGAGACTCTCATTCGAATTGTTTTCCCAGGTGGTCCGGGTGTAAGTGAAGTCCAGTTTGAGTGCCGGCACCGGTACCAGGCTGAAACCCAGGGCGATAGTTCGCTGGTTGGCATCGTAGCCATTGGAGGGATAGAAAGCGGGGTCCAGCCGGTAACCGCCCCGCAGCTTGATGTTATATCCTGGTAAAAGCAGCTCACCACCCACGGCCCATCCGATGACACTGTTGTAGCTGCTGCGCAGTGTTTGGTTGATCTCCAGGTCGATAGGGATATTGCCGTCGTACAGATCAGACTCGAATACTATCTGGGAGTAATCGAACCAATAGACATCACCCGCCAGCAACCATGGGCCCAGCGTGTAGGAAGTACCGCCGCGTAGGTAGTAAGAGCTCCGGGCGGAATAGTTATAGCTCTCCCAGTCCCCCTCAAGGTAAGAGTCTGTGTAACGTTCCTCGACGTTGATTTTCTGTGGCGTGCGCAGCAACATCCCGATGCGCCATTGCGGGATCGGCGCCAACAGCAGGCCCAGCCCCACGTTTATGCCCCGGTAATCCGGATTGATAGTGGCGAAGTCATGGGAATCGGGTAGCGCGGTAAAAGTGATATTTTCGGTGTAATCGCTGTTACCGATCAGTAGATCGAAACTCGCTCCGATGGCCAGTTTGGGCGAGGATTGGTATGCCAGGCCCAGCGAGAAGGCTCCCATGGAGCCCTCTTCGATGATGCTTTCCAGGCGGGTCTGGGAGCCGCTGCCAGATGTGATTGCCCGCCGCCGGTCGTAGGCCCTCACTTGCTGGTAGGCCACCGCCAAGGTGAACCGCGTCTGGGGGATCGGCACCACCAGGCCCAGATTGCCCAGGCGGGTGGCGGCAATCGATGTGCTGGAGCTGCTGGTGGAGTCGGTGACTACGGTGGTGGAGTTCAAGTGCCCCAAGCTGATATTGAACTCACCGGCAGTCAGGTGGGCCAGGCCGGCCGGATTAAAAGTAATGGCAGTGGCGTCATCGGCGATACCGGTGAAGGCCTGGGCCAAGCCGCTGGCCCGTCCGCCGGGGCTGCTGATACCCCAGAATGGCCGCACGGCATCCACAGCGGTCTGTCCACTCAGGGTTGCGACTGTCAAGATAGCCAATGGCAACGCCAGATACCGCAGACCAGATAGAACGGGGCGAGGATAGGTCATGTATCAGGGGGTTATTTTTTGCGTGAGCGTTTGCGGGCCTGCTTATGGCCGCTATTGCCGGAAGAAGAATCCGCGCTTTTGGCCCGGGAACTGCCCGAATCGCCACTGGCCTTCCGGACGCTGCCCCGCCGCTGGGTGGGACCTGATCTGGAGCCACCGCCGGCGCTTGAGGCTTTATTTATACTGCCGGCCAGGGGGTTGTTTGCCAATTGACCGCCCTGGTTTGCGGGCCATCCCCGCCGATTGCGCGGCC
>JACZSB010000119.1 GCA_022574435.1 Fidelibacterota bacterium | reverse complement strand
CCGGCTCCGCTATTGTCGGCTGATATGCTGGCTGTGGGCTCGTTTATCGTCCAGGACCCCTCAGCCGGCGCTGTGGTGGCAGCGGTGGATCCTCAGCCCGGGGAAACGATCATCGACTTCTGCGCCGGCCCCGGCGGAAAAACAGCCGCTCTGGCCGATCAGGTCGGTTCCACTGGACGGGTGGCAGCCTGCGAAATCGATTCGGGGCGGGTGGAGCTGATCCGTGACACCGTTAATCGCCTGGGCCTTTTAAATGTGGACCTATACCCGGGTGACGTCCTGAAAACAGCGCTGCCCACGGCTGATAAAATCCTGGTGGACGCCCCCTGCACCGGTACCGGGGTGGTGGCCCGCCGGGCGGACCTGCGCTGGCGCCGGCAACCCGAACACTTACCGGAAATGGTTGCGCTGCAGACTGCCCTGCTGGAGCGCGCCGCCCAGCTGCTGCCCACTGGGGGACTGCTGGTTTACGCCACCTGCTCCTTAGAGCCTGAGGAAAACTGGGAACTGGTGACCGCATTTCAGCGCAAGCACCAGCAGTACCACATAGATTCCATGCCACCGGGAGTGCCCGCCGATTGGATCGATGACCAGGGAGCACTGGCCACCTTTCCCGCCGAGCACCAAGTGGATGGAGTTTTCGCCGTACGCTTGAGGAAGAGATGAGCTATCGCTCCGCACTGAGATATTTTACCGCCCTGACGATGCTGGGAATGATCATCGTGTTATTCCTGGACCAAGCAGTTATGCCGCTGTATGTCCGGCACGGCCAGGTGAGATTCCTGCCTAATATTGTGGGGTTGCCCTACCCTGATGCCGCCAGACTTCTGCGCAAGGCCGGCTTCCGGGCCACCAAAGCGGCCGTGACCCACACACAGGAATATCCTCCCAACCAAATATTTGAAATGTATCCCCCAGCATACTCCAGAGTAAAACGGGGGCGAATTATACTATTGACAGTCACAGTCGAGGAAAAAATGGTGGAAATCCCGGAACTGGTAAGGATGACCCTGCGGGCCGCCGAGATCGCAGTGGCCCGAGCAGGCTTGGGCGTCGATACCGTGATGACCACCTATAGTGACGATTATCCCTCGGGCATGGTTACCTGGCAGTCGCCGAAAGGGGGCAATCTGCTCCGCCGGGGGTCCGGCATCTCACTGATGGTCAGCAAGGGCCAGCCACCAATTTCCTACTATGTACCCAGCGTTCTAGGTATGGGCTACCAGGTCGCCCGCCGGGAAATCCTTGACGCCGGCCTCGATGTGGGCCACGTGCGCTACATTTACGCCCCTAATTTATTACCCAATACAGTAGTGGAACAAAGCATCGCAGGGGGCACTGTGCTGAAGCTTAAGCGAGCCGTCAATCTCACGGTCAGTACCTACGACCAGAGCCAGGCTAAAAGGAGGGGCGAATGAGCTGCATTATATCACCAAGTTTGCTCAGCGCTGACTTCGCCCAGCTGGAAGAGCAGATCAAAGTGGTGGAGGCTGCCGGCGCCACCCGCCTGCACGTCGATGTGATGGACGGTCATTTCGTGCCTAATATCACCTTCGGCCCCATGATTGTGGCTGCCATCCACCGGCTGGCCACGGCTACCCTCGATGTCCACCTGATGATCGAGTATCCCCACCGCTACCTGGAGCAATTTGTCCAGGCCGGGGCGCACACCCTGATTTTGCACCTGGAAGCCAGCCGGAACCTGGCTCCGGACTTGACGGCCATCCGGGAGTTGGGAGCGGTGCCGGGAGTAGCCATTAAACCCGATTCGGATTTTACTACCCTGGCCCCCTATCTAGATTTATTGGACTACCTGCTCATTATGTCAGTGCAACCGGGCTTCGGCGGCCAACAGTTCATTGAAGCCAGTCTGGAGACGATGGAAACGGCCGTGGCTGCCCGGCAGGGCCGGCCTTACTTGGTGGCGGTGGATGGCGGGGTCAATCTGGATACCATTGGAGTGGTAGCGGCCACCGGAGTCGATATCGCCGTAGTGGGCTCCGGACTATACCAGGCCCCGGATATCGCCGCTCGCTTTAAAGAGCTCAGCCGGTGACCAGCCCCAGGGAAATTCCCCCCGAAGAACTGGGCCGCAAGTTGATTCACCTGGCCTCGAGCCTGATACCGCTGGGCTATTGGCTGGCCGGCCGTGACAGCACCATAATTGTCTTGGGCGTGCTGACTATCGGTTTGCTTAGCGCCGAAGTGCTGCGTACCAGCACTGCCTGGGGCCGGCGATATTACCGGCTCATCTTTGGCGCCATGACCCGCTCCAGCGAAGCGGAGCGTTTCACCGGGGCCAGTTTCGTCTTCCTGGGAGCGCTGTCGGCAGTAGTACTGTTCCCGGCCACGGTGGCCATCCTGGCAATGCTGTTCATGACCCTGGGCGACTCGGCAGCTGCATTGGTGGGAATGCGGTATGGCCGCCTGCGGCTGGGCCATAAAACTTTGGAAGGTACGGCCGCCTGCTTCGTGGTATGCCTGGGGCTGGCGCTGGCCGGAGGCCTTCCCGGCTCGGTGGCGCTGACCGGCGCCGCAACCGCCGCCCTAACGGAATTAGTCCCCTGGGGCATTATCAACGACAACGTCGCCATTCCACTGTTCGCCGGCGGAGTAATGACCTTAATGATGGCCGCCCCGCTGTGAGCTTCCTGTTTCCCCAGGTACTCTGGGCGCTGCCCTCTGTGGCCTTGCCGCTGCTGATCCACCTCCTCAGCCGCTTGAACACCAAAGTGCTCGATTTCAGCTCACTACAGTTTCTGCGCCGCATGCGCCACCATTCCATCCGCCGGTTGCGCTGGCGCCATTGGCTGGTGATCCTCCTCAGGACCCTGATGTTGCTGCTGTTGGTGCTGCTGCTTGCCCGGCCGGTGGTTAAAGGCTATTACCGTGGCTGGCTGGGCAACAATACCGCCACGTTCACGGTGGTGCTGCTGGACGATTCGTTCAGCATGAGCGGGGGGACCCGGCAATCAACCCAGGCCGGGTGGCGCGGCGACCAGCAACTGGTGAAGGAGCGCCTTAGCGCCCTGTTCAGTCATCTACGGACGGAAGACAACCAAGGGCAAGTAACCATACTGCGGTTGTCGGATGCCCGTACCATCTACTCCGGACCGGTGGCGGAATTGCCGCGAGTAGGGGAAATCGCCAACCTGGGCCGGCCAGGGTATTATCAGGATAACCTGGCTGCGGCCATCGACACCTTAAGCTCGGACAGTTTCCGCGCAGCTGCCCGGCTGTTTGCCAACCGCGAGATGATAATTATCAGCGATTTCCAGACTCACCAGCAACGGGCCCTCCGATTGTTGGGGCAGGACACCACAGTCTGGCGCGATTGGCACTTCTTTCTGCTGCCCTCACCGCCCCAGGCGGATAATGTGGCCATCACCGGGGCCAATGTGAAGACTACCATCCCGCTGGTAGGCGAGTTGATGGAGGTCACCGTCACGTTGCGCAATACCGGCCGACGGGCCAAAACCAAGCACCCGGTGCAGGTGGTACTCAACGAGGTGCGCTCCGGCCAGCTGGTGGTGAACCTGAAACCGGGCGAACAGAAAACGGTGGAGTTCCAGGTAGCACCCGCCGAGGCGGGCCAGCAACAGGGCTACGCCGAGATAGAACGGGATGATCGCCCCGGTGACAACCGCTTTTATTTCCAGGCCTATATTCCAGCACAAGTCAGGGTGCTGCTGATACAGCCCGGCGGTCATTCCGACACCTTCACCGGGGCGGCTCTGCAGGCACTGTCTCAGGCCAATCCCCGTATCCGCCTGCGCATAATAGCCCCTTCCGATCTGGGATGGCAGCCGCAGGACTATGATTATGTGATCGCTAACGGCTTAACGGATATGCCTCGCCTTCTGCCGAGGAAACTGAACGAGTTCCTGGCGCCAGGGGGGACAGTGATCGTGATCCCGGGCCGGGATCAAGCCGGCAGCGAGGCGCTGAGGGCGCTGGCAGTCCAATTGGACCTGCCGCCCATGGACCCGGAGACGCAAAACTTTAGTGCACCCCTGCGGCTGGACCGCAAGGCTTTAGGTCGTTCAATACTGGAGCGGGTTTTCGTCCGCGAGGTGGAGCTCAAAGACCTGCCATCAGTCTCCCGGCTTTACCCGCTTCATCCCCGGGGCTCGGATGAGGTGGTGCTGCGATTGAGCGACGGCCGGCCTCTGCTCACCCTCACATCCAGCGACGAAGGCAGCCTATTTCTTTTCGCCCTGCCATTCGACCTACAGTGGACCGATATGCCCGTCAGGGGTAGCTTTATCCCCCTCTGGCACCACCTGATCTATTGGCGCCCCGGCAACAGTTACCTGGCCGATCTGCGGGTGGGTGACTTACCCCGTTTGGCTGTCTCCCCCCGCCAGGCCACCTCGCCCATAACCATGATCGGGCCCCGGAATGTCACCAGCCTGGTTATTCCTGATATCCGCACCCGCAGTGTGGTCCTGCGGGGCCTGGCCCAACCGGGGATCTACACCTTGGTCATGGCAGGACAAAATGACGATATCCCTGAGGCCAACGAAGGAAATGGCCTTCAATTCCGGGTCAATACTCCTGGCGCCGAACTGAACTCCAAGACTCTGGAGCAGGCGGACCTCGAGGGGCTGTTCAGTCCCGGCCGAGCATTCGTGTTGACCGATGATACGGAAATTGGGCCCTGGATCCAGCAGGCCCGTTTCGGGCGGGAACTTTGGCGGCCGCTACTTTATTTACTGATAGTGGTGGCAGTACTCGAGCTGATTTACGGTAATGCGTATAAATCCCTCCGACGGCGCTCATAGGGAGACCGCTATCCTGGTGGGGGTGCGTTGGGAAAACACTTCGGCGCAGCTAACGGATGAATATCTGGACGAACTGAGCCTGTTGGCCCAGACCGCTGGGGCCGAGGTGCTGGGTAGAGTGGTGCAGGCCCGGAAACGGCCCGATGCCGCCACCTTTCTGGGGAAGGGCAAGGCCCAGTCCCTGATGCGGCAGGCCGCCGCCCTGGACTGCGACCTGATTATCGTCGATGAGGAACTCTCCCCCACGCAGCAGAGGAACCTACAGAATCTGGCGGGAGAAAAGATAAAGGTCATCGACCGCAGTGGTCTGATCCTGGATATTTTCGTCCGCCATGCCCGTACTCGGGAAGCCAAAACCCAGGTGGAATTGGCCCAGTTGCAGTACATGTTGCCCCGCCTCAGCGGTCAATGGACCCATTTGGAACGGCAAAAGGGCGGCATCGGCACCCGTGGCGGCCCCGGTGAAACACAGATCGAAGTAGACCGGCGGCTGGTGCGCCAGCGCATCATTAGACTCAAGTCGGAATTAAAACATTTAGCAGCTGATCACAACACCCGCTCCAAACGGCGGAAACATTCATACCAGGTGGCGCTGGTAGGCTATACCAACGCCGGTAAATCTACCCTGATGAACTCCTTGACCAACGCCGGGGTGCTGGTGGAGGACCAGCTGTTTGCCACATTGGATACGACCACCCGCAGGTTGGATTTGGGCGATCACCAACCGATTCTACTGAGCGATACCGTGGGGTTTATCCGTAAACTGCCTCACCATTTGGTAGCCTCCTTCCGCACCACTCTGGCCGAGGTGGCTGAGGCCGATCTGATCATCAAACTGCTGGACGCCTCCAGTCCCCAGGTGGAGGATCATTTGCGCACCATCGACGAAGTGTTGACGGAATTGGGTGTACTCGACAATACCAGTCTGGTTGTGCTCAATAAAGTTGATGCCATCACCGACCGCCATATCTTGGCGAGCTTAAAACGTAAGTTCCCCCAGGCGTTGATGATTTCCGCCCGGCAACGCCTCCGTTTGGAGACCCTGGAAGAAGCCATCCTGCTAGCTCACAGTAGAAACTTCCGGTCCGTGGTGTTAAAGGTGCCTGTCACTGCGGCCAAGCTGATACACCAGGTTTACCGGGATCTGGAAGTAAACAACCGGCGGGACGAAGATGGGATAGTTACGCTGGAAGTCCGGGGGCCGGAGTCCGCTTTAAAGGCCGTCCAACACCGCATCAGGATGCTGGCGCCTACTGAGTAGACGCCGGCTCTCCAGCGGTAATCGACAAAATTATGCCCGTGAACCGGCAGCTTCACAGATCCATTCTGTGAAGATAACTGGGCGCCTCTCAATCAAAACAGGCTTCCTTAATCCCGATTAGTCGGGAAAGGCCTGCACTGCGTTAACCGAATATGGAGCCCTACATGTTGAGATTGAAGGATCTGGTACTTGGTCCGGAACACGGGCAAATATTATCAAAAATCTAAGGCAAATTACTTCCCTCCCGAGGAGTGGTCAAGCAATACCATGGGACGCGGCCGCTTTGCCGGCCGTCAACTATCACTCCCCAGCCGCGGGTAGTTTAACTGCTCTCCTTCAGAGTGGGCAATCACCACTGCACCGATGGAATCGCTGGTCACGTTCACTACCGTGCGATACATGTCCAGGGGGCGATCCACCGCCAACATGACCCCCACCAACGCGTAGGCGGCCGGCGTGGTGATTCCCACCGCCTCCAGGACAATAAAGATCATTACCAGCCCCGCCGACGGCACCCCGGCCGCACCGATGGACGCCAGCAAGGCGGTGATCACCACCACCAGTTGTTGGCCGAAGGTCAGGTCAATCCCCAGCGCCTGGGCGATGAAAATCACTCCGGCGCATTCGTACAGGGCGGTGCCATCCATGTTCACCGTGGCCCCCATTGGCAGCACGAAACTGGAGATTTTGTTGGAGACTCCGGCCTTCTTTTCAACCGCTTCCAGGGTCAGCGGCAACGTGGCTGAGGAGGAACTGGCGGAGAAGGCCATGGCCATAACCGCCGCCATTGCCCGATAGTGATCCAGCGGATTGCGGCGGGTTAGCAGAAAGAACAAGGCCGGTAGGACCACGAGGAAATGGATAGTCAGGCCGGCGGCAATGGTGATCATGTACAGGCCCACCGCCTGGAATAACTCGCCGCCCATGCTGACCACCGCCCGGCTGATGAGGCCGAATACACCGATGGGGGCCAGGCTGATCACCGCGTGAGTGACCTGCATCATGGCTTCGAAAGCCGACTGGAAAAATGACAGCACCGGTTTCGCCTTGGCAGCGGGCAAACGGGTAATAGCGAAGCCGAAAAAGATGGCGAAGAAGATGACCCCCAATATATCTCCGGACGCAGCGGCCTGCACCGGGTTGATAGGGATGATGCGCATGAGGATATCAACAACTGAACCGGGCTGTTCCAGATCGTCGGGGTTGATCAACTGTTCCTGGGCCACCACCAACCCGACTCCCGGTTGAATGATATTGACCAGGGCCAGCCCGACCATAATAGCCAGTGCGCTGGTAACTATATAGTATAGAAAGGTTTTGCCGCCCAGGCGGCCCAGGTTGCGGGAATCACCGATACCCGCCACGCCGGCGGTGATGGAGGTGAAGATCAACGGCACAATGACCATTTTCAATAGGCGCATGAAAATATCCCCCAGCGGCGCCACCTTCATGGCCGCTGCGGGGGAAACAAATGCCAGCAAGGCGCCCAGGGCCATACCGATGAATATTTTCCAATGGAGCTTGAGCTTCATAATACTCCCTATATTGCCCGTTACTATCGAGTGCCTGGTTCGCCAACAGTTTGGTTCGGCACCGGTTCGACCGTTGAATCTAGCAGGAAACCCGCTGCGGTGCAACGATGATAACCGCTTGGTCAGAGCTCCTTGCGCCGAAGACTGTGGAGCCGATATTTAGTTCCGGTCATTAAACGACCTTAAATTATGAGATAATAATCATA
>JACZSB010000118.1 GCA_022574435.1 Fidelibacterota bacterium | reverse complement strand
TCGCCGCGGAGTACCAGGACAATTATGATCTAAAGCCCCCCATCCGGATCACGCCGGAGATAGAGGCGGCCTTCAAGGATTACATCAGCCAAACCGACCTGGAGGTAATGTTCCCCGGCGAAAAACGATTTCAGGAGTTTGAAGAGGGCCTGGAGGAGATGGATTCTTTTGCCGGCCAGGTGGACCTGAGCGAGCTGCAAGAATATTACCGGCAACGGCACGCTACCGCCTTCGAGGACGAGATCGTGCATATTCGCAAGGGACTGCGGCTGGAATTCTCGGCCATGGTTGGCGGCCTGGAGGGTCGCATCCTGTCGGGTCTGGCCGACGATAAGACCTTTTTAAAAGCCCGGGAAATTCTTGAAAATCAGATCGCCTACCAGAAACTGCTGCAACCGGCGGATGATACCGTCATGAAGCGCTAACGAATAGGTTCTTGTTATTCGCTATAATATACTAAGCATACTTCGTAGGGTTAAGGCACATTTTTGGAATGAAGACTGTAATGAAAAATAATCCTACTTAGATATTGAAAATATGACTGCCTCTCTCCTTGATCTTGGGCCAACGTACCACCGCAAGCTTGCTTTAGATACTAGAAAGGGAACACCGATCCCGAATCTGCAGCGATTGGAGATGAACTCGTCTCAGGCTAAGGCCGCTGTTCGTAGAATAAAAAAACAGTGCCCGAACGCAAAAATGCGTTCAATAACTCAAGTATATAATTGTCTTGGGATGGCCTTTGCTTCTCGACGGACATGGATTGAAGTGGACTCTATCGCCCTGATACTCGACGAGGACGATTACAAGCTAGTGAAACTAAAAAAGGATGTCCAGCAGGGTGATCTAGTTACTTATTGGGATACGGTGACAGGGGAGTTTAAGCATGTGGGGGTAATACTAGGCGAGAAACCTCTTATTGAAGGCAGCAATAAAACACTAACTTGGGCAATAAGCCAGTTTGGTGCCAGTGGGGAATGGATTCACCCTATCAACGAGGTTCCCGAGGGTTGTGATGGCACTATTCGGGTATACACTGACCGAAGGTAATACGTTGAGTATTAGAGAGATATTTCGAAATATAGAGAGCCATGATCTTGCAGCTGATCTTAATTTGGCGCTCAATCTAAGCAGATTCTTTAAAATCGCGAAGGAGCAGGCGAGTGTTCAAAATCTGAAATCATTAATTAAAGATTTGAAAAATATCAATATCATTTTATTACGGATAAAGGGGTTGATCGAAGAAAATGTGGATTTACGCTATGAGAATCCAAATGATACTGCAATCACTATTTACACGTGGGTACTCTTATCGGAGCATACACAAGCAGGTAAAATCGCCGCCGAGTATGCAATAAATTTGAGGCAAGGGTGGTGGGCCATCAAATATGCAAGAAATGTTCTGAATGAGGCGAGGCAATCAAGATCTAGTGGTCATGAAGATGTCAAAACCGATGCGCTATCTACAATCGAAGTTGATGAGGCAGGGGAAATTCTAATCTATTTCGCTCCTTCAACTAAATTGATAAGTGGAATACACTGGTATCTAGGTAGTCCTCAGGGCACAATCATTGCGAATCTCCGAAACCCATGGAAAGATAAACCCGAGATCGGATTCGAGTTTGGATCTTTTGACATGATACAATGGTTTCCGACGTCAGGACTCTCTTCGCAAGAACTGGCTAATTTTCCGGTGCGAGCACTTGCGGGACAGCCAATAGCGTTATTACCGGAGTATAACTAAATGATTGAACATTACTGGACCGTTTTCTGCTCAAAAAGTGTAATTGATAAGGACGCGAACACAATTAGTTTATTCGATGCTCTTGAGCAAATTACTGTATATGGTACCCCTCCACCTGGTGGAAAAACTGAAGGGATTCCTATGGAGAATTCTATAGTCTCTTTTTGGGGCAGGACAGAAGAGGGCAGACCGGCTAAGGGCACAGTCCGATATTTCATCGAGTACCGCGGTGGCGGCGATGATCGAACGACTGATCCGCATGAAATCACTATCGATCTATCGGAATACACAAGAAGCCGTACACGGGCATTAATGAATGTTCTTCCCCTGATGGGTGCTGGAAAACACTGGGTTCGAGTCTTCTTAAAGCAAGAGAACCAGGACGATTGGGATTTGGTGGCCTCAATTCCTTACCATGTGGAGTTCAAACCTGAAGGCGGTTCGAAGTAGTATCCCAAATCTCTACCCTGCATGGTTCGTTTTATCTTACCTCCTCAGAGCCGTTGACTTGCCACAGATAATCCCCCTAAATTTGCCCCCGTCGACAAATGGTCGATTAGCTCAGTTTGGTTAGAGCGCTTGCTTGACATGCAAGAGGTCACTGGTTCAAGTCCAGTATCGACCACTAAAGGACAGAGCGCTTACGAGTATCCCGCAACAGACCTGATGCCAGAAATCAAAATTACATTGCCCGACGGCTCCGTCCGGACCGCTGACCAGGGTACCACCCCCGGAGATATCGCTATGTCGATCGGCCAGCGCTTGCACGGCGATTCCCTGGCCGCCCAGGTCGATGGTCGCCTGGTGGACTTGAACTTCCCCCTGGAGCAGAATTCCCAGCTAAAAATAATCACCCGTCAGGAAGCAGCCGGCCGGGAAATACTGCTTCACAGCACCGCTCACTTGTTGGCCCAGGCAGTCAAAAACCTGTATCCCGACGCGAAGATTGCCATCGGCCCGGCCATCCAGGAGCGTTTTTATTACGACATCGACCTGGACCGGCCGTTCAGCGATGAAATGCTGGCAGCCATCGAGTCCGAGATGGAGCGCCTGGCCGCGGCCGATCTGGCGGTGGAGCGGGTGGAGCTGACCAAAGATGAAGCGTTGAAAATATTCGCGGACCTGGGCGAGGACTACAAGCTGGAGATAATCGGCGAAATTGCCGAGGGAGATACCATCTCCGCCTACCGCCAGGACAACTTTATCGACCTGTGCCGGGGGCCGCACGTGCCTTCCACCGGCCGCTTGCGCCATTTCAAACTACTCACCACTTCCGGCGCCTACTGGCGGGGGGACGAACGCAACAAAATGCTCCAGCGCATCTACGGTACATCGTGGGGCAGCAAAAAGGAATTGCAGGCCTACCTGCACCGCCAGGAAGAGGCCAAGCGGAGGGACCATCGCAAACTGGGGCGGGAGTTGGACCTGTTTTCCTTCAACCCCCTGGCTACCGCCAGCCCAATATTTCACCCTAAGGGCGCCATAATATACCTGGAACTGCTGGACTACCTGCGGGGGCTCAACCGGCAGTACGGCTATCAGGAGACGATCACTCCCCAGATATTCGACATCGAACTGTGGAAGCAGAGCGGCCACTGGGAGCACTATCGCGAGCATATGTACCTGATTACCGACGAAGACAATCCCGGCCGGGTCAAGGGGGTCAAGCCGATGAATTGCCCGGGGCACGCGCTGATCTATGCCTCCCAACTGCGGTCATACCGGGACTTGCCCATCAGGCTCACCGACTTCGGGCGTCTCCACCGTTTAGAGAAGACTGGGGTTGTCTCGGGTCTCACGCGCGTACGGAGCTTCGTTCAGGATGACGCCCATATATTTTGCACCCTCGACCAGGTCGGGGACGAATTGGCCGACCTGTTTGCCTTGGTGGACGAGGTTTTTAAACCCTTTGGATTTGAGGGCGTTGAGCTAATGCTCTCCACCCGGCCGGAAAAATTCATGGGCGATCCCCAGCTCTGGGATCAGGCGGAAGCCATCCTTAAGGATAAGCTCCGGGATGCGGGCCTGGCGTACGAGGTGGACGCTGGGGAAGGGGCCTTTTACGGCCCGAAGATCGATTACTTCTTCAAGGATGCCTTAGGAAGAAAATGGCAGCTCACTACTATTCAGCTCGATTTTTCACTTCCAGAACGGTTCGGGCTGAAGTACATTGACGCCCGCTCACAGGAGCAACGGCCGGTGGTAATCCACCGGGCGATCCTGGGATCCATTGAACGCTTTATCGGGGTGTACCTGGAGCATACCGCCGGTGACCTGCCCTTGTGGCTGGCGCCGGAACAGGTAGTGGTACTGCCGATTTCGGAGAAATTCCGGGAGTACGCCCAAAAAGTGGGTAAAACCTTGCAGGCCGCCGGACTGCGGTCCAGGGTCGATGACCGGGACGACAAAATCGGTACCCGGATCAGGCAGGCGGAGCTGCAGAAAATACCGGTGATGCTGATCGTCGGTGAACGAGAGGCCGCCGCTAACAGCGTGGCTCTGCGACGCCGGAAATTAGGTGACCTGGGAAGCCGATCTGTCGATCAGCTGCTTGCGGAGCTCCAGGAAGAAATCGTTAATAAACAGAGGAGTGCCACACATAACAAAGGGTAATTTGATCCCCAAAATAAATGACCAGATTTCCGCGAAGGAAGTGCGCCTGGTGGACGCCGACGGAAACCAGGTCGGAGTAGTGTCAATTGAGGATGCCATGTCCAATGCCGAAAATGCCGACCTGGACCTGGTGGAGGTGGCCCCCATGGCAAATCCGCCCGTGGCTAAAGTCATGGATTTCGGCAAGTACCGCTTTGACCAGCAGAAGCGGATGCGGGAGAATCGGAAAAAACAGCACACGGTATCGGTCAAGGAAGTGCGAATGCGGCCCTCAATTGGGGACCATGATTTGGATACAAAAATGAACAAGGCCATCGAATTTCTTAAAGATGGCTGTCGCCTGAAAATTTCACTCCGGTTTCGCGGCCGGGAGATGAGCCGCCAGGATTTGGGGCTCAAGTTGTTGAATCGGGTAGTGGAAATACTTGAAGACTATGGTGCGGTTGAAAAGTCACCCAGTGTGGAGGGCCGCATAATGACCATGTTCCTGTTGCCCAAGTAAGGTAAGGATAAAATAATGCCAAAGATGAAAACCCGCCGGAGCGCAGCCAAGCGGTTCAAGCGCACGGCCAGCGGGAAGATCAAGCGTAATAGGGCTAATGCCAGTCATATTTTGACAAAAAAATCGACCAAACGCAAACGGAGACTGCGTAAGGGGACAATTTTAGTAGCTGCGGAAGTAAAACGCGTGCGGCGGATGCTGGGAGGATAAAGCATGCCACGATCAAATAGTAGCGTTCCCAAGCATCGCCGGCACCGCCGGGTTGTGAAACAGGCCAAGGGTTATTATGGTACCCGGTCACGCAATTTCAGGACGGCTAAAGACGCCATTATGCGGGCCTGGAGTTACGCCTATCGTGACCGCCGCCAGCGCAAGCGTCAATTCCGGCGACTGTGGATCACCCGGATCAATGCCGCATCCCGGCAGCACGACCTAACCTATTCCAAGTTTATGCACGCGCTGGGCGAGCATGGCATCGAGCTGGACCGGCGCATGCTGGCTGACATGGCGGTCAACGATCCGCAAGGCTTCGAGACGCTGGTTAAAACCGTTTCCTGATCATCAATGGGATTGACCACGGACATTGAGCAGGTCCGTGCGGATTTCGCCCACGGTCTGTCGGACGTGCAGTCCGGTGAGGCTTACGCGGAGCAATTGCGCATCGATTTCCTGGGACGCAAGGGCCGGGTTGCGGGGTTGTTCGCCAGTATGGGCAGCTTAGCGGCCAGTGAGCGCCCGGCGGCGGGTAAACGGCTTAACGGGCTCAAAGCGGAAATCACGTCCGCCCTGGCCGATCTCGATTCCAACGTAGAGGTAAACGCCCCGGCAGTGGAGGCCGAACTCGACCTGACCCTACCGGGCGATCCGATCCCCCGGGGCGCCCTGCACCCCATCACACTGATTCAAGAGCAAATCAAGGCTATCTTCACGCGCCTCGGTTTCTCGGTTTTTTACGGCCCGGAAGTGGAGACCGAGTATTATAACTTCGCGGCCCTGAATTTCAAGCCCGACCACCCGGCGCGCGACATGCAGGACACGTTTTATATCGCTGACGACCTGCTGCTGCGCACCCACACTTCCAACGACCAGATCCACGCCATGGAGCAGTTGGACCCGCCGCTAAGGATACTCATGCCCGGGCGGGTTTTCCGCAACGAAGCGATCAACGCCCGCAGCCATTGCCAGTTCCACCAGGTGGAGGGACTGGTGATCGACCGTAACACCTCCCTGGCGGAACTAAAGGGCACCATGATCCATTTTGCCAAGGAACTGTACGGCCCGGACACGGTGACGCGCTTTAGGCCCAGCTACTTCCCCTTCACCGAGCCCAGTGCCGAGATGGATATCTACTGGGGCCTGGACACCGAGCGGGACCATCGCATCACCAAAGGTACCGGCTGGCTGGAGATCATGGGCTGCGGAATGGTGCACCCCAACGTATTGCAGGCCGGGGGTCTCGACCCCCAGGAGTGGACCGGGTATGCCTTCGGGATGGGGCTGGAGCGGATGGCCATGCTCAAATGGGGCATCGGCGACATCCGGTACTTTTTCGAGGGCGACCTCCGTTTCCTGCGGCAGTTCTGACTATGATGATTTCCTATACCTGGCTCCAGGAATTCGTCACCTTCGACCAAACTCCCGATGAATTGGCCGCCCTGCTCACCGCCATCGGCCTGGAGGCCACCGTCGATGTCAAGGAATACGATTTCACCGGCGTAGTGGTTGGCAAAGTACTCTCTGTGGCCCCCATGGCCGGCTCGGATCACCTGTCCCTGTGCCAGGTTGACCAGGGCGGAGAGGTGGTGCCGGTGGTCTGCGGGGCGCCCAACATCAAGGCCGGCATATTTGCGCCGTTGGCTAAAGTCGGTGCGCGCTTACCCGGCGGCCGCAAGATCACCAGGAGCAAAATACGCGGCCAGGTATCCCAGGGGATGATTTGCGCAGCGGACGAGCTGGGCCTGGCCGATGACCATACCGGGATCATTGTGATTGAGGGCCAGGCTCAACTAGGGCAGGACTTTAAGGACTACTTGAAGTCTACGGTTGATGCGGTGCTTGATCTGGACCTGACCCCCAACCGCGGGGACTGCTTCAGCCACCTGGGCGTGGCCCGGGACTTGGCGGCCAAGTTGGGACGGCCTCTGCGGCTGCCGAAAATCAAACTGTCCGAGGAGGGACCGCCGGTTGACAAATTAGCCCGGGTGGATGTCAGTGCCCCGGAGGGCTGCCATCGCTATGCCGCCCGGGTGATCCAGGGGGTGAAAATCGGCCCGTCGCCGGACTGGATGGCCCAGCGGCTGATCTCCGTGGGGCTCAGGCCCATCAACAACGTGGTGGACGCCTCCAATTACGTGTTGATGGAACTGGGCCATCCCCTGCATATATTTGATTACGACCACCTAGCGGATCACCGTATCGACGTATATTTCGCTAAGGCCGGCCAAAAATTTACTACCCTGGATGGCGAGCAGCGCGCCCTCACGCCGCAGCACCTGTTGATTGCCGATGGGGCCGGGCCGGTGGCGTTGGCCGGCATAATTGGGGGCCGCGAATCGGAGGTAACCGATGCCACGGTAAACGTCCTGATTGAGAGCGCCTACTTCGTCCCGGCTGTGATCCGGCGGGGCTCCAAGTCGCTGGATCTGTCAACCGAAGCTTCCAGGCGATTTGAGCGGGACACTGATGTGGATGGCCTGATAATGGCGCTGGACCGGGTAGCCATGCTGATCTGCGAGCTGGCCGGCGGCGCCCTGGCCCGGGGCCGAATCGATGTCTACCCGCAAAAGCACAAGCCTACTCGTATTTCCCTATCGGTGAAATTCACGAACCGCCTGCTGGGCACCAGCCTCACCCGCCCAAAGATGCAGAAGCACCTGCAGCGGTTGGATATCGCGGTGGGATCATCAGGCGGCGATACACTGGAATGCACAGTACCCACATCCCGGCCGGAGCTGACCTTGC
>JACZSB010000117.1 GCA_022574435.1 Fidelibacterota bacterium | reverse complement strand
GAGAAGTTGAGGGTGGCGGTGGTGCGGTGGGGGGATTAATTGCTCCACCGTTTTCTCTGTCAGAGTGGGAGTGACATTATTGCATCCTGCCGGTTAGTAGTATAACTTGCAGCCGGGAGACTGAGTAATGCGTAACGAATTCACTGCCATCATCGAGAGGGACGGCGATTTATATATCGCCTACTGCCCGGAAGTGCCCGGCGCCAACGGCCAGGGTCGCACCAAAGATGAATGCCGGCGGAACTTGGCGGAGGCTATCGCGCTGATACTGGAGGACCGGCGCGAAGACGGCCTAAGGGGTATCCCGGATGAAGCTATCAAGGAAACCATCATCCTGGAGTGAAACGCCAGGCACTTGTCCGGCATCTGCGCCGGCACGGATGTGTTCTCAAGCGGGAAGGCCGCTCACACTCACTGTGGACCAACCCAGCGACCGGCCGCCTGGAGGCGATTCCCCGCCACGTCGAAGTCTCCAATAAACTTGCCCGGAAAATTTGCCGGTCGCTTTCAGTACCTGCAATCTAATTGTCCGAGAACTTTCCAGCTATTCCGACCTATAGGATGACTTAAGAGTGGGGGTGGTGCGGTAGGGGGAGTAATCGCTCCCAAAACCGCAACTACTAATTTAGTAGTAATTAGTAGGCAATTAGTAGTTGGGCCGATTCACGAGGGGGCAAAGCGAACGGTATTTGCTCTCTAACTAAAATTAAACCCTAAACCGTTACATATCGACTCTCTAAAGCCGCTTGATTCTCTTGTGCAAATCGTTGGGAGAGATAAATACAAAAGCTCGGCCTTGCCTGGAAGTATCAAGCAATTTCAGTTGGGCCAGTCCTAAAAGATCGGTTCGGGCCGTTTGGTAACTCAATTTATTTGCCCGTTGATGAGACTTGAATGTGTACCGCTGATGGGGGTGACGCAGTGCGTGCTCTAAAATTGCCAACTGTCTGTTGTTCAAATCGTGAACCGTTTTCGAGTCCCTTAATAGATTCTCCGCGCGGCGCAGCTTTTGGCTCTCTTTCTCCAAATTTTGATGAAGCTGGTCAATCGCCTGGCGGATCACCCGCAAGTGATATAAAATAAAGTAAGTCAGGTCATTATCATCCGTTTCGGTGTACAGAAACGCTCTGCCGTATTTCGCCGAGGCCTTTCTCAGAATACTCGAGATTGAGAGATACTCACACAGCCAATAATTGTTTTTTGCCATAGCCCAGTAAAATAAGGCCCGGGCCGTCCGGCCGTTACCATCGACGAAGGGGTGATCATAAGCCAGTTGAAAATGCAGGATTATGGCCTTGAGCACCGGGTGAATAAAGGGTTTTATCTTCACAGAGTTCCCGAAATCGCAGAGCAGCTGCACGCGCTCTTCCAACTCCTCCGCCCCGGGGGGGTCGTGAAGCACTTTGAAATCAATATTGTCGATAACCTTAACCGGGTCGCCGGGTCTACGGAAATGTCCCTGGTCGGCGGGATCTTCCAGTGTGCCACTGGTAAGAATTGACTGCAACTCAAATATGATTTCCTTTGAAATAGGTGTCTGACCCATTTCCCGGATGAAGGCCATGGCGTGATAATTATTTTGGATCATCTGTTCGCCGTGGTTGCGAGGACTGCGTCCCGACATGAGCATATCCTTGGCCACCATTCTGGTTGTGGCGGCGCCTTCCAATTGAGAGGAAGTGATCGCCTCCTCTAAAAGCGACTTCATGTAGAGAGCATCCTTGATGCCGGCCGAATTGAGTGCAGCGCCAGCTTGAAAGGCCCCCCCGGCGTTGACATCAATCTCATGCAGCTGCTCATATATTAGATCTATTGGAGCATACTGAAAGTGTTTACCATCGGTATCCGTAAAGGGCAACTCCCGGTAGAGTGATTGCCGTGATAGTTTTATTCCGGCCCACCACTCTTCTGGAGAAAGTCCCTTTGGCGGCTCATGGTAGCGCAGCTTATCCCAATGCAGATATTTACCTCCTGGCGCTGGCCCGGGATGCTCCAAAAACACCTTATTGGCATGTATCGGCCCCTTATTTTCAAACGCGGTCGAGAGGATGTCGCCTACCTTGGGCGGTTTTTGTGGTAATTTCATGAGGCTGTCCGTTTCATTCCAACCGGTTGTGTAGCGCAGTGTTTGCGCTCAGCGGCCCAGTACTAATACTAATTTAATTAGTATTAGTACTGGATCACAAGTAGCTTTCGAACCACAACTTCCTGGTGCTTTCCCCACTCCCCAATCCAAACTACTAATTTAGTAGTAATTAGTAGATAATTAGTATTTGGGCCTGCTTACCTGGGCTTCTTGGTGGCCTATTTCTGCTGCACTGCTACTGCCACTGCTACTGCTACTGCTACTGCTACTTCCATATATTACCAACGTATTTCAGTCAGCCCTAACTTCTCCCATGCCTCCCCTCTTAGCCGCCCTGAAAATGCTGCGGCCCCTGAACCTGCTGCTGGGCGCCCTGGCCGTGCTCATATCCGCCGCCCTGATGCCTGCCTGGCCGGCTTGGGGCGCCATCGGGCCGGCGATGGTGGTGGTGGCGGCCTTCAACGCCGGGGCCAACGCCTTGAACGACTGGTTCGACTACACTGTAGATAAAGTCAACCGGCCCCACCGGCCGCTGGTTTCGGGTTCCCTGCCGCGCTGGGCCGGACTCGGTTTGGCGGCGGTGCTGTTTGCCATAGGGGCGCTAACGGCCGCCCAGCTGCCGTTGCCCGCCCGCAACATCGCCCTATACCTGGCCTTGCCGGCCCTGGTGCTGTATACGCCGTTGTTTAAGGGGTTGCCGCTGCTGGGCAACTTCATGGTGGCGGGAATCTTGGGGCTGACCTTCCTGTTTGCTGGGGCGGCGTTCGGCAATCTGGCAGCCCTGTGGATCCCGGCGGGACTGGCGGCGGGCTTCAATGTGTTGCGCGAATTGGTCAAGGACATCCAGGATGTAGCCGGGGACGGCCGCGAAGGGGTGGGCACCTTCCCGGTGCGTTTTGGGGTGCCGGCGGCCATAAAAGTGGCCCAGGCGGAGACATTACTTTTGATGTTCGCCTGTCTACTGCCGTACATTTCGGGGGCCTATGGCGCCACTTATTTGATCACTTTGATAGTTGGGGTGGAGTTGCCCCTGACGTACTGTTTCCATTACTTGGTAAAGCATCCCGACCCGGCCGGCGGCGGCTGGGTGGCAAAGGTCCTAAAAGTTGATATATTTGCTGGCCTGCTGGCCGTCTACCTATCCAAGTTCGATGTCTGATTTTGCCCTAGTCGTGGCATGAACGACTTCATTCATCTACACAACCATTCCGACTTTTCCCTGCTGGACGGCGCCCAATCGGTCCAGACCCTGGTGGACGTCATGTCCGATCTGAAAATGGACTCGGTGGGGCTCACGGATCACGGCAACCTGTTCGGGATGGTGGAATTCCATAAGGCCGCCGTGGCCGCCGGGATCAAGCCGATCATCGGCTGCGAAGTGTACGTGGCCCAGAAGGACCGCTTCAGCCGTGAGACCAGCGGCACTGGCGGCTGGGGGAACTACAACCACCTGATACTGCTGGCCAAGGACCAGGAGGGGCTGCGCAACCTGGTGAAACTGGTGTCGGCGGGCTACCTGGAAGGGTTCTACTACCGCCCCCGGATAGACAAGGAATTGCTGCGCCGGTACAGCGCGGGATTGATATGCACCTCGGCCTGCCTGAAGGGGGCGGTCCAGGAGAGCGCTGTCAAAAGCGGGTTCGAGGGCGCAAAAGCGGCGGCCCTGGAACTGGCGGAGATCTTTCCCGGTAACTTTTACCTGGAGCTGCAGCGCCACCGCATCCCTGAGGAGGATGCAGCGGTGGAGATCAACGTCCGGTTGTCCAGGGAGCTGGACCTGCCGCTGGTAGCCACCAACGACTGCCACTATGCCCGCCAGGAACACTGGGAAGCCCATGACATCATGTTCTGCCTGGGCACCGGGAAAGACCGGGACGACCCCAACCGCCTGCGCTACGCCACACCCGAGTTTTATTTCAAGTCCGGTGACGAGATGTTCGAGCTGTTTAAGGACACGCCCCAGGCGCTGGAGAATACCGTGGCCATCGCCGAGCAGTGTAATGTGGAACTGGAGCTGGGCGAATTGCACTTGCCCCGGTTCCCGATCCCCGCATCGGCGGCCAGCCAGGACCCGGATGAATACCTGCGCTCCCAGGCGGAGGAAGGGTTGGCCCAGCGCCATCAGGTGACGCCGGAAATCCAAGCCCGCCTGGACCACGAGCTGCAGGTGATCCGCAACCTGCATTACGCCGGCTATTTCCTGATCGTTATGGATTTCATCCGTCACGCCCGGAGCAAGAATATCCCCGTGGGGCCCGGCCGGGGCAGCGCCGCGGGCTCGTTGGTGGCTTACAGCCTGGGCATTACCAACATTGACCCGTTGCGCTATGACCTGTTGTTTGAGCGCTTCCTGAATGAGGACCGGGTCTCCATGCCCGATATCGATATCGACTTCTGCCAGGAGCGGCGGGGCGAGGTGATCGACTACGTCAAGCAGCTGTACGGTGAGGAGGCCGTGTGCCAGATCATCACCTTCGGCAAGCTCAAGGCCCGCTCGGTGGTGCGCGATGTGGCCCGGGTGCTGGGAATGAGCTTCGCCGAGGCTGACCGCATCGCCAAACTGATCCCGGAGAGTCCCAAGATGACTATCGAGCGGGCCATGGAAGAAAATCCCGAACTGGCGCAGGCCGAAACGGTTGACCAGACCCACAGGGATCTGTTCCAGTTGAGCCGCGTGCTGGAAGGGATGAACCGCCACGCCTCCACCCACGCCGCCGGGGTGGTGATCGCCCCGGGTGACCTCACCGATTACGTCCCGTTGTACAGGCATCCCAAGACCGGCGACATCACCACCCAGGTGGACATGATCGGCCTGGAGGATCTCGGTCTGCTGAAGATGGACTTTCTCGGCCTGCGAACCTTGACCGTTATCGACCGGGCGGTGAAGATGATCGCCGCCAAGGGCCAGCCCCTGGATATGGATGGCATTGAGTTGGATGACCAGGTCACCTACCAGATTTTTTCCACCGGCAATACAATCGGTATTTTTCAATTCGAGTCATCGGGAATGCGGGAGTTCCTGACCAAACTCCAGCCCACCTGCATCGAAGACCTGATCGCCATGAACGCCCTTTACCGGCCGGGGCCCATGGCCTTCATCGACGATTTCATCGACCGTAAACACGGCCATAAGAAAATAACCTACCTGCATGCCTCCCTGGAACCGCTGCTCAAGGAAACCTACGGCGTCATAGTCTACCAGGAGCAGGTGATGCAGATTGCCCATGTGGTGGCCGGGTTTACCCTGGCCCAGGCCGATCTTATGCGCCGGGCCATGGGTAAGAAAAAGAAAAAGGAAATGGACCTACTGGCGGGAAACTTCGTCCAGGGGGCGGTGAAGAACCATATTCCGGAATCCACCGCCAAGGAAATCTACGAACTGATCGCCCGTTTCGCCCAATACGGTTTCAACAAGAGCCACTCCACCGCCTATGCCGTGGTGGCCTATCAGACGGCCTATCTGAAGGCCCATCACCCGGCCGAGTTCATGGCCGCCAACCTGTCCTCCGAAATGAGCAACCCCGACCGCATGCCCATACTGCTGGCTGCCTGCCGGGACATGGACCTGGAAGTATTGCCACCGGACATTAACCGCTCCGGGCGCAATTTCCGGGTGGATGATCAGGGCCGTATTATTTTCGGGCTGAACGCCATCAAGCATGTGGGGCAGAAGGCCGCGGACCACATCAAGAATACCAGGGAGAGTGGCGGTGGTTGGCGCAGTTTACCGGAGTTCCTGGTGCAGATGGACCTGCACATGGTGAACCGCAAAGCGGTGGAGTGTCTGATAAAATCGGGGGCTAGCGACTCGCTGGAGGGCCACCGGGCCCAGAAATTTGCAGCACTCGAAGAGGCGCTGAAATACGCCCAGAGTGTACAGGCCGGTGAAGCCTCTAACCAGGAGAGCCTTTTCGGGGCCGGTGCCCAGGACCTTGTGGCAGCCCCGCCAAAGCTGCCGGAGGAACCGCCCTGGACCGACCAGCAGCACCTGGACATGGAGAAGGAGCTTACCGGCTACTACCTATCGGGCCATCCGCTGGAAGCGTTCGCCGAAGACTTGAAGGAATTCTCCAACCACGACTTCACCGACCCGCAGCGAGCCCTGAAACGGGAGCAGCTGCGCCTGGGCGGCATCGTCAGCCAGATAAAGCACCACCACACCCGCAAGGGGCTGCCCATGGCGTTCCTGACCCTCGAAGGGATGGCCGGCCAGCTGGAAGTAGTGGTGTTCTCCGACCTGTATACCAGGGTCCAGAGCTTGCTGGTTAAGGAAGCCAAAATATTTGTCATCGGTAAACCCACTCGTGGGGGCCAGCCCGGGGCTCCCCGTGGGTCGGCCCAGGGCAATGACCGCAGCCCGGAACAGAACGGCAATCCGGTGGCGCCGGAGATCAAGGTACTGGCGGAAGATATCATGCCGCTGGAGGAAGTGCGCCGCCGCTTGGCCCGGCGGGTTAACATCCGATTGCATTTAAGCAGTCTGGATAGCGCTCTGATTCACCGGCTCCATTCCCTGGCCTACAGCAACCGCGGTTCCTGCGAATTATGGTTCCACGTCGCCGATGACACAGGCAACGGTTCCGATCCCCAGGTTCACAAGATAAAATCGACCAACCTGCGAATCACCCCGGCGCCCGCCTTTCTGAGCGAGTTGCGCGACTTGATTGGGGAGGTGAATGTTTGGATATCGAAGTGAGAGACATCAGCCGTCAGCCGTCCGCACTCACCCCTAAATCCCCTCTCTCAGGAGAGAGGGGACTTCACGGAGTGAATGGGGTGAGTGTTTTCCACCTGGCCCCGGAGTTCCTGGCGCACTTGCAGGAGATGGAGGGGAGAGGAAATGCGAGGGTGTCACTTGAGATCTGTCACCCGTGCGTGATGCCCCCCCCAACCACCTTACAGTTCATCAATCAACGAAATTAGAGCAAGAGTGGACAATATGGTAAAAACAAAAAATCCCGGAGTATCCGCAATGCGTCCTGGTATTTTCATAGAACCACTAAACTGGATCAATGCTGATAAACTACCATCGCGCGACTATATCTGCGGTCATTGTGGTAAAGATATTTCCTCGTCCCATGGCTATACTGGCAGCGCCGATTATGCTAAAATTTATATCTGTCATCGCTGTAACCAACCGACATTCTTCTATGGTAGCAAACAAGTTCCTGGCGGACTACCGGCGCGTAGTGTCGACCACCTACCAACGGAAGTGGAAGCGCTTTGGACCGAATCCCGGTACGCTTATACCGTTCAAGCCTGGACACTTGTGATCATGGCTTGTCGAAAAATGTTGATGAATATATCAGTGGCAAAAGGAGCGTCTGAAGGTCGAGGCTTTGTTGATTATGTAGATTGGCTTGATAGCAAGGGTTACGTGCCACCAGGAAGCAGCACTTTGTTAGCTGAGATTAAGGATTTTGGCAACAAAGCAAATCATAAGATAATACCCAGGCAACCCGAGGAAGCTGATCGCTTTTTAACGTTTCTTGAAATGCTGTTGGTATTTATGTTCCAGTATTCGGGAGAAGTAGCCCCTGGTGACCACGCACAAAACGGCTAATCAAAACAATGGAGCAATTAAGCATATGCAGGCAACCGATTTTATTCAAAGTAGAAAATTACCATCAGGGATAATACCAGGAAGCTAGCCCAATTTATTAAACTACCCAATGCCCCCCACATCGAGGACTGAAGTTGCTACCTTTTAGTGGACACCCCAAGAAGTCATAGATTCACATGGCAGTAATGGAGGTATCTATGGTGGAGGACAAGAGATCGAGG